>DATCFJ010000414.1:0-4965 GCA_036509605.1 Polyangiaceae bacterium
ACAAGCGATGCGTGCCGATGACGACGTCGACGTTGCCTTCCTTCAGGCCTTTCAATGTTTCTTGGTGCTCGGCTTTCGATTCGAAGCGGCTCATCGCGCGCACCGTCAGCGGATATCCAGAGAAACGCGCCGAAAATGTGTTGAAATGCTGCTGTGCGAGGACTGTGGTCGGACACAGGAGGGCGACTTGGCGACCGCCCATGGCATTGAAGAAGGCCGCGCGCAGCGCGACCTCGGTCTTGCCGAAGCCGACGTCTCCGCAGACCAAGCGGTCCATGACGCGATCGCTCTGAATATCCTTGAGCACTTCGGAGATCGCCGCCGCCTGATCTCGCGTCTCTTCGAATGGGAAGCTCGCTTCGAATGCTTGGTACTCGTCGTCCGGAGCGCGCAGCGGGTCCTTCTTCAACGCTGCGCGCTCGGCGTACAGTTTGAGCAGCTCGTCCGCCATTTGCCGAACGCGCCGCTCGACCCGGGCTTTGGTCTTGCCGAAGGTTTGCCCGCCGAGCCGGTCGACGCGCGGCGCGGTGTCGGAGCCGGCGTATTTTGCGATCTGATTTAGTCGATAAACCGGCAAGAAGAGCTTGTCGCCACCGGCATACTCGACGACCAGCAGATCGACGTGTACCGAGCCAATCGCGCGGCGCTCGAGCCCCAAGTATTTGCCGACGCCGTGGTCGACGTGCACGACGTAGTCCCCGACGCTGAGTGCGCGCAGATCCTGGAGCAACGCGCGGGCAGATCGCTTCTTTTCTGCAGGGCGGTGTGCCCGCGCTCCGAAGATCTCTTCCTCGGTGACCAGCACGAAGCCTTCGGCGGGTGCAAGCACGCCGCGGCTGAGCGGCGCGGTGACGATGCGAACCTGGCTGGTGTCTGCCGTGCTCGCGTCGGTTCGCCAGACACCGACAGAGACACCTCGATGCGACAACAGCGCAGATAGGCGCTCCGCTTGTGTTTCCGTGCGGGCGCAAATCACGACCTCGAGCCCAGCCTCGCAATACGCGCGAACACGCTCCAAAAGCGGTTCGAGAGCGCCCTGCTTGCCATGTTCGGTGCGTGCTCCCTTCACGGCGCGAGCCAGATCCGATAGGTCTGAGCAAGCCAAGCTGAGCGCCTCTGCCGGCGCGCTCTCCAAGTTCTCGAGCACGCTAGCGCTGCGCGGCGCCGCGACGACTGTGCGATGCAAGGCAACAACCGAGCGCTCGCTCAGTTGTTGCTCGAGCTCGTCTTGACCGACGTATAGCGCTTCGGCCGGAAAGTGCGGCGTGCCGCGCCGTGCGGCTTCACCAGCCAGACCGCGCTCGAGCTCACTGTGGATAGCGCGGACCACGGCGCTCGGATCGTCGATCACGATGACGGCGTCTTTTGCCAAGTAGTCGAACAGCGTTTCGAGCTCGAAAAACGCTGGCAGATAACCGTCACTGCCGAAGAACGCGCGGCCCGTGGCTAGGTCATCGATCAGCGCGCGCGTTTTGGTCGAAGGGAAATTGACCGTGTCGCACAGGTGCCTCAGCGTGTCCCGGGCGCGCGCCTCTGACGCATCCGTCACGATTGCATCGCGAGCGGGCGGCGCGATCACGCGCTGCACCGCGTTCAGTGTGCGCTGGTCCTCCGGATCGAAGGTGCGCAGAGACGCGATCATGTCCCCGTACAGCTCGACGCGGATCGGCGCGCTCAACTGCCCGGGCCACAGATCGAGGATGCCGCCGCGCAGCGCGTAGCTGCCTGGATCCTCGACGACCGGTGCACGCAAGTAACCCGACGCGGTTAGCTTTTGCGAAAGCTTCACCACATCCAGCTCTTGGTCCACGACTAGCTCCACCGTGGCATCACGCAGCGCTCGGCGTGGCGGCACACGGCGCAGGAGCGCGCTCACTGTGAGCACGACCTGCGAGCGGCTCGGATTGGAGAGCAAGTCGTGCAGCGCGGCCGTGCGCAGCATTGTTGCGCGCCGATCGGTGTGCACCTCCGCGTATGGCGTCGACTCGGGGGGGGCCAGCAACAGGGGCGCGGGCAATTCGAGCCTGGGGACGCGTGCTAGCGGTAGACCTTTGCCGAGCGCCGCAAGATCGCCCGCCGCTTGCTGCGCGATCTCGCCGCTCGCAGCCAAGTACACGACCTGCCGTTTGCTCTGAGAAGAGAGGGCGTGTGCGAGTAACGCCGGGCCTGCGCCCTCCGCACCCACGAACGCGGACTGACCAGCGGAGGTTAGGACGAGGCGCGCGGCGTCAACGCTGCCGACGACGCGGCGATCTTCGGGCAGCCGAGGCAGGAAAGCGCTGCCTTCGAAATTCAAGTCCGGCGCGGGCATGCGGCGCGCATTCTTACTCCGGACTGACGCCTTGCAATGTGTAGATCAGATAGTTGCGCGCGAGCAGCGCATAGGGCCCAGAATCCGTCTTGCTCAGCTGTGCTCGGTACTCAAGGGCCGCCGCTTCTCGGTCGCCCAGGCGGTAAAGTAAGTAGCCCTTGGCGAAACCGGCCGGAAAATCCGGATCCTTGTGCGCGAGCGAGCTGACAAGATTGAGGCGTGCGCTGTCGTCGTTAGCAGGGTCTTGGCCTCGGAGTCGTTCCGGGTGAAGCAGCAGGAAACGGTAATAGATACGCCAATCATTGAGCGACGGCGCGAACGGGAAGACACGCGCCCTGTCGACCAACGTCGCCCAGCGCCAGCGGAACAAGACGCCAAGCGTGGTGGCGTCTCCCAAGCAGTGGCGGCGCTCGTCGAACCAACCACTCCGCTGCGCATGCTCGAGAAAGTCCCCGCCCAGCTCTCGCAGGTCTTGGTTTGGTCTTCCGTCGCGTTCGAACTGGCTCAGCGCCGCCAAGAAGAACTGCGTTTGCACGGCGCGCAGCTGCAGCAGGAGCGGTTCTTGGCCTTTGGCGAGCGCAATCTTCATCCGCTCCCGGATGTCCTGGCGCTCGTGTGTCGCGTCGTAGCCTTGTGCTGCGGTCACTCCAAACCGACGCAGCGCTTCGCCGACCGCGCGAACCTCGAACGGTAGCCCGGAGCGCTCTGCGCTCTGCGCCAGGTCGCGCTGCTCCGCGTCGCGCCGTCGCGCCTCGGCTCGGTCGATCCGCGGCAGTGGTAACGTGCTCGGCTCGCTTGCTCGCGGCAGCGTCAGCAAGGCGAAGGTCAAGACCATCCCGAGCGTCACCAACCCGAGCTCGTAGCCCTGCAAATGACGGCGAAACTTGGGCGGCGATGCACGCTCCCCAGCGCCCTCCGGCGGCGTCTTGACAACTTCGGACTCTCGTCTCAAGGGTGTGCCTTGGGCGTGATCAGGGACGCTCGATAGGTCATCCCGCCCGCGGAGTCAGTAGTGCAAGACAAGCGAGTACATCCCCGAGTCAACATCGACACGCCCGTGTCGTGCGAGCCGCACGGCAAAGCGCCGATAGCGGGGGTGGCCAAAGACATCAGCATCGGCGGCATGTTCATTGAAGCGACGGAGAGCCTTCCCTTCGGAACCGAGATTACCATCCTCCTTCGTCTCCCCGGTGCGAAAGTGGAATTGCGCCTGCCCGGCATCGTGCGTTGGATGAAGCCCGTCGGCTTCGGCGTTCAGTTCGGGTCCCTTGGTGCGCGCGACACTCACGCCATCAGTGAGCTACTGAAGCATTGAGCCGTGTACCCAATGAGTGAAATCCCCTCGTCACCAGAAGCATTTTTCACGCACTACATTCCCGCGCGTTTTGCGGCGCTCGCGGGCTTTGAGGCTGTCTCGTCGCCAGGCAGCATCGTCTTTGCGGTTCCGGGAGCGGGCGCGTGGGCGTTCCGTATGCGCGCAGGGCGTCTGCTCCAAGAGCCGGGCGTGGTTACGGACGCAGTCGTGCGCATTACCGTCCCGGAGGAGAGCTTCGAGCCGATCGTGGTGCGCGGCACCGAACGCCTGGCGGCTCTCGACATCTCCCTAGAACGTCAGATGATCGCCTTTCGTGCTCTGACGCTCGACGCCGAGCGCGCCGGGATGATTCGCAGCGTGGTGGGTTCCGTCTCGTTCGCAGTGCTCGACGGCGCCAACACGCATCGCGTTTACGTCACGCCAGGCGGGGGCGAGCCCAATGTCGCGCGACCAGAATGCGAGGTGTCCTGCGACGCCGAGGCATTTTGGGGTTTGCAGACCGGCACGACCAACCCGCTCGAGCTGCTGATGAGCGGCAAGCTGCGCATCTCGGGAGACGCGCAGATCCCGATGGCACTGAGCAGCCTATTCGTCTGATTTCGGGTTTCCGGGCCCCACCAAACGCTACGGCGCGGCCGGCGCGGCCGGTAGCGCGGCCCAATTGAGACTCTCTCCCTCTTGGGTGGAGACCTGCTGGGCCTTCCAGCTCTTTAGGGACATCAGCCAGATCCCGGGGCTCTTGTCGCGGGTCGAGAAGAAGGCAACGAGCCGCCCGTCCGGGCTACACGCGGGGTAGCTGTTCGAGCCCTGATTTTGCGTTAGGCGGGCCATATTTTGGCCCTTTTCTGCGGCGATGATCAGGTCTTGATGATTGTTGCCGGTGGCGACTGAGTACACGAGCTTGATGCCGTCTTCGGTGTCACAAAACGTTGGCGAAGCTGCGGTGAAGCCCGCGGGCGAGACGGGTTTTCCGTCGACCCAAATGCGCTGCGAGCCCTGATTAGGATCACCACCGACCCAGGCGAGCTTGCCCGAGGGGCTCCACGCGGGGCGCGTCGCAAGCTCACTCGTGGATACCTTCTTCATCCCGCTGCCGTCCGGATTGCCGACGTAGATCGAGCTCTTCGAATCCTCACTCACGGCTACGGCGAGCTTGCTGCGATCCTTGTTGAAGGCCACGCTATACACGGATGTGTTGAACGGCAGGTTGAACGGCTTGTTCGCGTTTTGGAAGTGGTCCATGACCGTGAACGGCGCATACTCGTGGCTCACCGAATATAGGATGTGACCAGGTGCGCCGAAGCTTGGCGCTATCGCGGTGTCCATCGGGTCGGTGAGC
>DATCFJ010000415.1:0-8971 GCA_036509605.1 Polyangiaceae bacterium
CAACGCCTTGGGTAAGGTCAAGCCAACCGCCGGATCGACCTCGAACCCCATGTCGGCGTCGTCTCCCTCGCGGGAGGCGTCGTCGACCTCGACCACGCTGCCCAAGTCGAGCTCGATGGGTTCGTTATCGCCTATGCTCTCGGCGAGAATGTCGGTCTCTTCACCAACGTCCAGCGACGTCGATTCCTGGTCGTCGTTCCCGCCGTCTTCGAACGCGTCGAGCTCGACCGGGGCGTCTAGGTAGGTTTCCTCGTCATCCATCTCGCGTGAAGGGTAGCAGGGTTTCCCGTCAGTCCTGCCGCTGCGCGCTGATCTTCTTTCAGAAGAGGCTGTGCGCCGCCAACGCACGGAAATGGAAACGACCTGAAAGTCTTGGCAGATCCCTTGGTCAAGGGATCGCGAAGCATCAGAGCGCGATCCGGCAATGAGAGGCGAAGCCAATAAGGCTGGCCGACTCGCTTCGAGACACCCGACGGGGCGAACAGGCGCTCGCGTTCTCTCAGAGCGCTCAGGCGGCCACGTCATTACTAGGCGCAGCCCCGACCCCCTGCTACCCTCGCGTCAACAACTTGCTTCTAGCCGAACTCCTCGACCCTGCGTTCATGACCCGCCGTCTCCGCGTGAGAAACGAAGACGTAGTTTTCGTCAAGGGGATCTTCGAGGCGAGCGAGGGCCTGTGCGCGATGTTCGCCGAGCGCGGTGGCGAGCTGACCGTGCTCGTGCCCATTT
Organism: Polyangiaceae bacterium; assembly: GCA_036509605.1. Classification (GTDB taxonomy): domain Bacteria; phylum Myxococcota_A; class Polyangia; order Polyangiales; family Polyangiaceae; genus PMG-095. Next base: position 730 of record DATCFJ010000415.1, read on the forward strand.
CGCGAGCCCAAGAATTGGACGCGGTTTTGAACGATCTTGCTGTGGAGCTGAACGGCATGCTCGACGATTTCGATCTGACTGGGTGCTAAAGCCCCCGTGCTCGGGCCCCCGGGCGCTCATCGACGCCCAAATCGACATAGTGATCGGACGAGGCATGAATGCTTGGCGTTGCGAGCGCGGTCGCGATGACTTAGCTTCCGCGCTAGATGCCGGAGCCGTTCGCGCCGTCTCATATCGCTGCTGTGCCTTCTCCGGCAGAGCGCACGCCGCTACCGCTCGACGGTCGCTCGGACACGCGCATGCTCGACGCGTGGTGCGAGTGGCTTGGCGCGCTGGCGACTGACGCTGAAGCTGCGCTCGCCGCAGCCATCGCCTATCAAGAGCTCGACGGTCGTGGTCGTGATCATTGGCTGTCTGCCCTCGAGCAAGACGCCGCGCGGCTCAACGTGCCCCGCATCGCGGTGTATGCGCCGCTGCTCGCGGTCGAATCGGATCCGGAGCGCCGCACGCGCATCACGGACGCCATTGGCCCAGTCGACGCAGCCGCGACCCCGCGTTACGCGGCGCAGGGCTTGTGCGGCAGGCTCCCCGATGGCTCTTGCGTGGCTGTGTTGATCACCCCGCTTTATCTGGATTTCGTGCAGGTTTTGGCCTGTTCCTACCGGATGGAGCGCGGCTTCGGTTGGGTTCGACACGATCCGATCGTCGATCGCCGTCAGGCGCCACGCCATGGCGAGCGCATCGACGGCACGCTGCTCGAGCGCACGCCGCTGAAGAGCTTGATCGACGACTTGGCGCACGCCGTCTTGGCTCATAGGCGTAGCGGTCGCGAGCTGCCCGAGGCATTGCGCGTTTTTGCCGATTTGTTCGGGCCGAACGTGGGTGGCTCGAGCCCGCCCTCGGCCACGTGATTCGGTACGGCCTGTTACTGTTCTCGTTGCTCGGCGCGTGTCAGCGCGTGAGCGAACCGCCGGCTGCAGCTGTGGAGGAAAGCCCGACGCGCGGACAAGTGCAGCGTTTCGATTTCGGAACGACCGACGGCGAGGAGCTCAGCAGCCAAACGACACACGGTCGCGTTACGGTGCTGGTGCTCGTCACGACTTTCGATCTTGCGTCACAAGTCGCGGCCAAGCGCTTGAACCAAGTGCTGCACGCGCATCGACCGCGCATTAACGCGGCGGCCGTCGTGCTCGAGGCCGCGAAGTATGCGCCTCTCGCTGATGCGTTTCGCAGCGTGCTCGAGCTGTCCTATCCGGTAGCGCTCGCTGACCTTGCGACCCTGCAGCAGGACTCCACGTTCGCCGAAGTGGTGAGCGTGCCCACGCTGCTCGTGCTCGATTCCGACGGCCGAGAAGTCACACGAAAGACGGGCAATTTCACAGTGCCGGAGCTCGAAGCTTGGCTAGCGCGCGCCGAGCACCCGTGACACGCTCGGCGCATGGCAGCCGCTCGTCGGCAGGGCGCACCTTCCGCGCCTGTTGAGCTTTCGGCGCCCGCGCCGGGCTTATACGCTGAGGCTTACGCGTTGGCTGAGCGAGCCCCGCTGCCGGCGGCGTTCGCTGCCGTGCGCCTCGGCACTGCGGGCTGGTCGGATGCGTCGTTGTCACGTAACGAGCTGTTCTATCCGAAGAGCGTCAAGACTCCGGAAGCGCGGCTCTTAGACGCGACCTACTACGCGCTGCTTTCAGCAGAGACAGTGCGGCGCGGGCGGAATGGACGCCCCCCAGCTTTCATTTCGACGTCAAAGCTCACCCGGTTTTTACCGGGCACCCGATCGACCGAAAGCGCTTGCCGAGTGAGCTCGCTGAGGCGCTGCTTGAGCCCATGGCGGGCGAGCGGTTGCACGGAACCAACCTGCCGCCCAATCTCGCGCGCGAGGATCGAGCAGCGTTACTTTGCATCGCTCGCCCCGCTCGCGTCACATCGAGGGTCTGCGCGCTCGCTATGCGGAAGCGGCCTTTTCGGTAGAGTTTCGGCATCGTAGCTCCTGCCAGAGCGCCGCCAGCGTGTGCTCGACATGCTGCCGAGGAAGTGCACGGCGTGTTCAACAACTGCCTGCGAAACTTCGCAATTTTGAACGCCAAGGGCCTGGCCGCGCTGCCCCATGAGGGTTGACCCGGCGCATCAAAGTTCTAAGGTGGACGTCCGAATATGTGGCGCCCACTCTGGCGCCGGAGGAACAACATGGCGAAACTCGAAGGCACGAAGACTCACGAAAACCTCAAAGAGGCGTTTGCCGGAGAATCGCAAGCGAACCGCCGCTACCTGTACTTCGCGAAGGTGGCCGACATCGAAGGCTACCCGGACGTCGCGGGTCTATTCAAAGACACCGCGGACGGCGAGACGGGCCACGCGCACGGCCACTTGGATTTCTTGAAGCAGGTGGGCGACCCCGCGACGGGCAAGCCGATTGGCGACACCGCCAAGAATCTGCTCTCGGCTGTGCACGGCGAAACGTACGAGTACCAAACCATGTACCCGGGCTTCGCTAAGACAGCGCGCGACGAAGGCTTCGGCGACATCGCGGAGTGGTTCGAAACCCTGGCCAAGGCAGAGAAGTCGCACGCGGGCCGCTTCGACAAGGCAGCCAAAGAGCTCGGCTGAGCCTGAATGAGTAAGCACCCCGCTCGTACACCGGTGAAGCCGCCGGTGTACGACCCAAACGACGAACGTTATTGGGACCCTAGAGATCTCGAGCAAGAGCTCCTGCGCACCTTTCAGGTGTGTCACGAGTGCCGCATGTGTGTGACGTACTGCGGCTCGTTTCCGATCTTGTTCAAGGCCATCGATCACGAGATCGACGGGGGGCGGGCAGAAGGCTCGGAGAACGTGAACGCGGAGACGGTGCACGCCGTCACCGATCACTGCTGGCAGTGCAAGCTCTGTTACATCAAGTGCCCGTTCACGCCCGACGAAGGCGCCCATGAGCTGCTCGACTTCCCGCGCCTCATGGCGCGCGAGAAGGCGCAGCGCTCGCGGCGCGACGGCGTGCCGCTGGTAGACCAGGTGCTCGGCGAGCCCCAGTTGATCGGCGCTCTCTCGGTAGGCCCGCAAGCGAAGCTCGCCAACTTCGTCAACAGCAAGCGCCTGGTTCGCAAAGTCGTCGAAAAGATCACCGGCATTTCCGCCGAGTTCCCGCTACCGCCGATCGCTAGCGAGGCGTTTACCCGCTGGTATCGGTCGCACTCGCCGAGCGAGGGAGCGGGGGTGAACGGGCAGGTGGTGCTGTTTCCCACGTGCTACGGCGAATACAATTTCCCGGAAGTGCCGCGCGCTGCGGTGCAGGTACTGGAGCGCAACGGCTTCGACGTGATCGTGCCCGAGCAGCTCACGTGCTGCGGTATGCCCAATCTCGACGGCGGAGACATCGACGCGGCGCGCGCGAAAATGCGCGCGAATGTGGAGCTGCTCGCGCCGTACGTGCAGCGCGGTCTACGAGTCGTCGTTCCTGGCCCCACCTGCGGCTACACGATGAAGAAGGAATGGCCGCTTTATCTCGGCACGCAGCAGGCTAAGGATGTCTCTGCGCGCACCTTCGATTTGATGGAGTTCCTAGATATTCTTCGGCGCGAGAAGAAGCTGGTCAAAGACTTCCGACGCGGTCTGGGGCGCGTCGCGTATCACGCTGCCTGCCACTTGCGCGCGCAGAAGATCGCCATTCCAGGCGCGCGCGTGTTGTCGCTGCTTCCGGACACGGACGTGCGCATCATCGAGCGCTGCTCCGCGGTCGACGGTACGTGGGGCATGAAAGCCAAGTACTACGAGGAAGGCGTGCGTTATGCCAAGCGTCTCTCTCAGGCTATCGATGACGAGCAGCCGGACCAAGGCGAGCTCTCGGTGGTTACCGATTGCAGCCTGGCCGCGCTGCGAGTGCTCAAGGAAAATGGTCGAGCCGCTCGGCACCCGATCGTCGCACTGGCCGAGGCTTACGGCTTCGGCGAAGGGAGCCCAGGATGACCCTCGTGACCCGCGGAGAGCTTTTGGGGCTCGCCGAATACGAGCAAATTCGCGAGCCGTACCGGCGCCGTATCATGGCGTTGAAACAGGCGCGCCGCGTGGCGCTGGGTACAAACATGACCGTGTTGTTCGAGAACCACGACACGGCGCTGTTCCAGATCCAGGAAATGCTGCGCACGGAACGGATCACCGCCGAGAGAGCGATCCTGCACGAGCTCGAGACGTACAACGAGCTCGTGCCCGGCCCGAGCGAGCTGTCCGCGACGATTTTCATCGAGTATCCCGAGCGCGAGGAGCGCGAGCGAATGCTGGTCGCTCTAGCCGGCGTCGAGACCGCGTTCTACATCCGCGCGGCCGGCGAGCGTTTACCCGTGGTACCCGACATGCGTGGCACCGAAGCGGACCGAACCATCGCCGTTCAGTACGTGAAGTTCCCGCTTAGCACGGCCGCCAAGGCCGCACTCGCGACGGGCAACGCCGACTTGAGCCTCGGCGTCGAGCACCAAGCGTACCGCGCCGAAGTCGTCCTGAGCCGCCTCGCACAGCAAAGCCTGGCAGACGACTTCGCCTAGCGAGAGTGCGCCGCGCAGCGACGCGGCGCGGGGCGCGAGCATCAACCCAAATTCACTTGCACGGAGCGTCGCCGAGGGCGGCTGCGCAGTCGTCTGCGGGTGTGCTCAATGCCTTGCTGGCGTGGAGCAGCAGGCACTGCACGTTGGCGCCTTTGGCGTCGAGTGAGTAGCCGGAATCGTGAACGGCACCGGGCAGCTTGGCGCAGGCTTTCTGGCAGCCCGCCGTGTTGATGTAAGTGGTCTCGAACGTCTTTGTGAGCGTCACGCCGGGCACGGTCGCGCTGCACGCGGCTTTCGCGAGAATGCAGTACGACTCGCAGTTCCCGGTGGCCATGTCGCCGCAATGGCCGTCACCGCCCGGCCCGGTGTGGGAGCAGTGCACTTCGGGTTTGAACATGGCGTTGTAGGAGTGGTATCTACGGCACCCAACGCTGTTTTCCTTCGTGTCGTCGACCGAGCCCTCGGGCAGCGCCTTACACACGGCAATGCACTGATCGCGATCCGCATAAATCGCATTGGCGCCTTGGCATTCGGTCATCTCGAGCTGGCAGAAGGAGTCACAGTCCGGCGGGATCGTCACGTCGTCTACGCAGGGCCCCTTGGGCATAATCGTGTTTTGAGCCTGTAGCTGAGCATGCGGGCAATGCGTCGCAGGCTCGACGGAAGCCGCGCTGGTGTGCACCAGCCGGCACTGCAGCGTGTCACCGGTGTAGTTCGCGTCGGTGTCGAAGCTGTTGGTGTCTTTCAAGCCCTGGCACGCGGCGACGCAGAGATCTGGATCATATTGCGTGTCGGTCAGGTTTGGGAGCTCGGTTTGGCAGGCTCCCTTGTACAGCAGGCAGTAGCTCTCGCAGTTGCTGCCGCACTTGCCGCCGCCGCCGGGGCCCGAGCGGACACACGCATCAGGCAGGGACGACGCTTCTGCACCGGCCGTTTCTTGGATCGCTAATTCGTTGACGCGGCAAGCGAGCGTGTTGCCGGTCTTTTCGACGACGTCACCGGGGGGGATCAGTGCGCAGATACCCAGGCAGGTGCTGAGGTCCGTGTAAGCCTCGTTCGGCTTGGTGCATAGCGCCATGATGCGCGTGCAGTAGTCCTGACACGCGGCGCTCGGGCCAGAATCGGAGCCCGCGGCCCCTGCGTCACCGCCGGCAACGAAGCTTCGGTCGCTGATGCCCGCCAGAGCTTGGCAAGCGCCGAGCGCCGAGCCCGACAAGCAGAGCAGCACGGCAAACAGTGGGAAACGGCCAAGACGGCTCATCGGAATGCTCCTCCGAAGCCGATACCCGCAACGTCACGGGACAGGATCGGATGTAACTCGAGGCGCGCTTCGCGCTTCGGCTCACTGCTCAGGTACAGTACTAGGCCGGTGACCACGAACGCGGCGCCCACTCCGATAGTGATATTCGACGCAACGGCTGCGTTCTTCGCTTGCGAGGTCAAGCTCGGGCCCTGCGCGTCGTCGCACAGGGCGCCTTTCGGGCAATGGGTTTCGGCTTCGCTATTCTTGGAGATGGCGCGCACACCAAAGTAAGAGCCCACCCCCAAACCGACCAGGCCGATCGCTCCGGTAACGTAGGCCGCGGTTCGCATGCCTCTGTCGGGAGTACGTTGCGGGGGAGTCGTATCCGACGGGGCTGGCGAGGCCGCGTCGGTTGGGTTCGTCGTCGCACTCAGGCCGGAAGACGCACTGGCGACGGGTCCGACCGCGAGGGCGCCCTTGGGCGCTGCTTTTAGCGCCGGAATGTCCAGGGTCTTGCTGTCGGCGTTGCCAGCGACTTCGATGTCAGCCTCGTAGCTCTCGTAGCCATCGGCACTGGCCACGACGTGATACTTGCCGGGGTCGACGGGGATGGCGACGCCGAACACCGTCGAAGCGATCAGCGCGTTGTCGCGTGTGACTCGCAGCCCGCTCAGTTGAGCGGTTTCCGGTGCGATGCGCACGGTGAGCTTCGACAGCCCCGCCTGCAAGCGATCTGCGCGCGAGGCGGCGATTCGAGCACGTTCGGCTTCGCCCTGAGCTTGCGCGGTCGACGCGGCCTCGCGAAACGTGGCCCAGGCGCTCGCGGTGCGTTCGGTCTTCTCGTAGCACTCGCCGAGATACAGCAACGTACCGATGCCCGGATCGATGCGCTCGCTCTCCTCGAGCTTCGGACACGCATCCGCGAAGTGGCCGGCCTTCATGGCCTTCACGCCGTCGTCGAACAACGACTCAGCGGCCGCCTTCTGTGCAGCACTGGCCTCCGCGTGCGCTCGCGCTGGGAGCACTACACCGGCCACGCTCAAGACGAGCACCGGCCACGAGCTCAGCTTTCCGAACATCCTCTTCGCCATGGATTTTGCTTTACCAATTCTTGGGCTGCGGCGGAAAGGGCAACCCCGCGATTTTCCTCAGCGGCGGCCGCCGAAGTCGCTCAGATCGCTCGATCCCGTGCCTTTTACAGCGGAGCTGACGGGCTTCGGCCTGAAGGCTTGCGCGGGCGGTATCGCTTTCGGCTTGGCCCCGAGCGGCTCCTGTGGCCGGACCACAGGCGCGCTAGGCTCGGGCGCTACCGCTGAGGGTAGAACTTGGGGTTGAACCGGAGCCGGCTCTGGCGCTGCGGTCGCAACGGTGTTCAGCGGTGGGGGCGGCGGCGCTGCAACGCTGGCTGAGGCGCTCGGCGGAGCGCTCGGCTCGCGAATGCCGAGGAACACTACGACGCCGAGCAGCGCCGCGATGGTCAGGCCCAAGCCCACGAACACGGGCGCGCGTGAGCGTTGCGGCTCGCTTTGCGTGCCCATCGGCGAATCGGTACGCCCCCAGGAGTCAACCGTGCCGGGGTTCGGCGGATCGGGTGTTGGGCGAGAGGCACGAAGCGGCGTGCTCATTGGGATGCCGGGGAACGAGACGTCGGTGACGCCGAGCAACCGACTCGCGCGGTCGACGTGCACCTGGCTCGACAAGCTACCGAACGGCGCGAGCGCGCGCGCTAGCTCGCTGACGCTGCCAAAGCGTCCAGAACGGTCCTTGGCCAAACAGCGCATCACGGCTTCTTCCAACTCTGGGGGCACTTCCGGGCGAATCGCTTGCATCGACACGGGTGTGTCGCTGAGCAGGGACGCGCACAGAGCTGGGATCGAATCACCGGTGTAGGGCGGCCTGCCCGTGATCATCTCGTATAGGATCACGCCCAGAGACCAGATGTCAGTGCGCGCGTCGACGTCTTTAGCCGAGCGCATTTGCTCTGGCGACATGTACAGCGGCGAACCGATTAGCGTCGAAGTGCGCGTCAGTGACAACTCGGGGACGCTACCGTTCAGCAGGGACTTGGAGATGCCGAAGTCCAGCACCTTGACGATGCGCGTGCCGTCCGCGCGATGCGCAATGAACAGGTTGGCCGGCTTCAAGTCGCGGTGCACGATGCCGGCAGCGTGAGCCTCGGCCAACGCTTCGATGGCCTGCAGCACGAAGTCGATCGCGTCCGAGATCGGCAGCATGCCGACCTTTTGCATCTCTTCCGAGATGTCGTGGCCCTCTAGGTACTCCATGACCATGTAGGGCACGCCGCCCTCCATGATGCCGACGTCGATCACGCGCGCGACGTGCTCGCTGCGAATCTTGGCGGCGGAGCGCGCTTCGCGCCGGAAGCGTTCGGCGGTGTCCGTGCGCTCGAGCGCCAGCGGATGCAGAAACTTCACGGCCACGCGCTGCTCGAGCTCGAGGTGCCAGGCGG
>DATCFJ010000416.1:0-2982 GCA_036509605.1 Polyangiaceae bacterium
GCTCATGTGACTGGAAAACTGGTTTCTTCACCTTCCTTGCTGCAACGATAAGTTGCTGGCGCAGCAAGACGTTCTCGGCCACCAGCTCCCCACGCGAGCGCAGCAGGTCAGCGGCGAGGCCGCCAACGATCGAGCAGGGCCGCAGCGCTTCTCGGACAGCTTTCGCGGTGGCGGTAAAGGCCCGCTGCAACTGCCAACGACATGTCCCAGCACGAGACCGATCTGCTCCGAGACCACCTCCAACTTCAACCCCTTGTCGTGGGTGAAATCTTCAACGATCCTAGGGCGGAGGAGCGAAATAGCCAGGACAGGGCCGCACTGTTCACGCGGCCCGCACTATTTGCGCGGTCACGTCGTGCGGAGCCAGGCGACGATGACTCCGAACCGGCAGAGGGCGGGCCTTGCAGGTCGGTCCCGTCGAGTGCACCCCAAAGACACGACCGGACTGCGTATCCCGTGTCGTGCCAACCTGGGCGAGAGCCTATTGGATGACCAAGCCGCCTAGACAAAAGTCGAACGGAGTTGTGTGCGTTGCGCTTCCGGGTACGATGAGTTGAATTGCCGTGATCGGGGTGGTCGGTACGAAGGCGTCGCCGGTGCCGTCCCAACATCGCGTGTTCAACCGGCTGAAAGGAACCGTGACCGGGCTCACTGCTCGCGAGAGATCGTAACACCAGGTGATGTTGCTGCTGTTTATCACCTGGAACCAAAGCGGCGAATGTGCGCTGTTCGAGAAACGCACTTGGAACGAATTGCCGGTAAGCAACAGCGAATCCACGGCATTTCCAGCGGCCGATTGAGCCTGATTGACGTTGAAGCCCGCGCCCGCGTAGGACTGAAAGGCGCTGTTGATACCTACCGTTCCGGACGCGCAAAACGATGCTGAAGTGTAGCTCAGCGTGATCGAAGATTCCGAGCCACCGACGTACGAAGCGACGTAGCCGAGCAGCGTCTCGGTACCGGTAGATATCCGAACATAGCCAGCCTCGTCGATCTTCGGAGTTCCCGCGGCGAGGTCTGCCCCCGCTTCGGAGGCGCCGGCCAGCCCGCCCTCTCCGCCTTGAGCGCCAGCGGCGCTGGAGATGCCTCCCCAACCGCCGTCGGCATTGCTAGGGGCGTCGGAGGTCGCCGCGCCGCCGGGCGCTCGTTCCACGCCTGCCGAGGAACCGCTCGCCCCAGCGCCGGAAAGCGCCGTGTCATCACGTGCCGTCCCGCCGCAACTCGCCAGTACGGGCAGTATCAAGAACGCCGGAAGCAAGGCAAGAGGTCTAACTGCGAATAGCGGGATGTGGGACCCAATCTCGAGCGATTCTTCATCAGATTGCATTCGTGCCGCCGCCTGCGCAGGCGAGTTCGGCGTGCTCTTCGCCATGGTAGATCCTCCTGATCCATGCTATGGCCGGAAGCAGCGTTGCCATTTGTATTTGTGCTGTTTCGCCGCAAAAGCTAGCTTTGGGATGGCACGTTCTCTTTTCGTGATGGCTAGAGCCAAACTCGGCAATTGCTAGCGACAGACGTGCGCGCGTTCCCCTTCTTTCAGTCTAGCTCTGTGACCGAAGACTCCAGCGCTTCCTCTCGCTCCGACGCAAGCGGGGCGCGGCTTCGGAGATTGCTTGGAGAGTACTTCGAATTCGTGTGGCGAACACTGCGCCGCCTCGGCCTCGACGACTCAGAGGCGGAGGATGCAACTCAGGAAGTGTTTTGGGTTGCTGCGCGGCGGCTGTCGCTAATCCAGGAGCAGAGCGAGCGAGCGTATCTGTTCAGTACCGCATTGCGCATCGCCGCGACGCACCGGCGTAGCCGGCGGCGCCGCGCCGAGGTGATACAGCCGAGCTTCGATGAGCAGCGAAGTTTGGCCCCCGATCCAGAAGAGCTGCAGCAACAGGAGGAGGCTCGGGCGCTGCTCGGTGACATCCTGGCTAGCATGGATCTCGATCTACGCGCGGTTTTCGTGCTCTTCGAGTTGGAGGAACTGAGCGGTCCGGTCATCGCGGAGCTGCTCGGCATACCGGTGGGCACGGTGAACTCGCGTTTACGACGGGCCCGCGCCGTTTTCCGACATGCCGTGCGCCGCCGCGAGACGGCCAGGAGCTCGTCGTGAACGACAACGACGAACCGAACGGCGCAGCCTCCCAGCCTCCTCTTTCGGAGAGCGGAACCCCTTCGGAACGCAGGCTCCTCGATTCGGCGCGCAGCAACCTTGCGAACGACGTGATTCGCCAACGGGTGTTCGCACGCGTGCTCGCCGGCGAAACGCCGCAACGGGTCAAGCGTGCGCGGCGGCAACAACTGCTCATCGGAATGGCTGCGCTGGGTTTGGCCGCAGCCGCAACCCTGGCGTCGACGTTGACCGTGAAGCATGCGACGGAGCGGGCGGAGCATCCGGCGCTCAGCGCAGAACCACGAACTGTAAGCAACAGCGCCCGGCCGACGCTCCCTCAGCTGCCGTCCGCACCGAGCCCGTGTGCAGCGACGGTCGTCGCTCCCGGCGTCGACGCGCGCATCGATGATTTGGAAGATGCCAATGCGAATGTGCTTCCTATCGAGGGGCGCGAAGGAACCTGGTACGTTGCCACGGACGGCACTGGCTCGCTCAGTGAGCCGCCTCTGATGCATAGCCCTGCCACTGCCGCTGTTCCCGAATACCTCGGCGGTATTTGGCATCCAACGCGGCTTTCCGCCCCGCGCGGGCGGAGCCACTATGCACTGCACACTCGAGGAAGCAGCTTCACAAGTTGGGGTGTGGTCGCTTCGACTCGACTCGTGATCGAAGAAGGCGCATGTTACGACGCCTCCGCGTATGCGGGACTTGAGTTCTGGGCGAGAGGGACGAGTCGGGTCGCGGTTTCAGCCCAGATGAGCGACGTGACGCCGACCACTCTCGGCGGATTGTGCGTGAGAGACTGTTTCGACCGGCATGTGCACCCGATCGAGCTCGGCGCCGAATGGCAGCAATACACCATTGCCTGGTCCGAGTTCGTG
>DATCFJ010000417.1:0-11662 GCA_036509605.1 Polyangiaceae bacterium
CCGCCGCGCAAGCGTCAGCACAAGAAATACGCGCTCGAGCTGCTGCGCTCTTTGTGGCAAGCCGGCGTGATCGAGTTTCGCTCCGCGGCGGAAGGCGGCGGCATTCGCCTGAACGCCGAGCTGCAAGAGAACTTCTCGTTATTGCAAGCCTTGGGTCTGTACGTAGTAGACGCGGTGGAGCGCCTACCAGCCGACAGCCCGAGCTACGCGCTAGACGTGCTTGGACTCGTAGAAGCCATCGTCGAGGATCCGGATGTTATCCTGCGCGCTCAAGTCGACAAGCTGAAGGGCCAAAAAGTCGCCGAATTGAAGGCTGCGGGCGTCGAATACGAAGAGCGCATGATCGAGCTCGATAAAGTCGAGCATCCGAAGCCGAACCTCGAATTCTTGAATCAAAGCTTCGCGGCCTTCGAGCAGCAACATCCGTGGGTGTCGCGCGAAGTGCTGAAGCCGAAATCCATCGCACGCGAAATGCTGGAGAGTCTGCAATCCTTCAGCGGGTACATCAAAGAGTACGGCCTGTCGCGCTCCGAGGGGCTCCTGCTTCGGTATCTTTCCGAGGTGTACAAGACGCTGATTCAGAGCATCCCGGAGCTGGCGCGCACCCCCGAGCTCGAGGAGCTGATCGAGACTCTCGGTACGTTGGTGCGCGGTGTCGATTCCAGCTTGCTCGACGAATGGGAGCGCTTGAAGAACCCGGCGTTCGTCTCGGCCATCAGCGAGGAAATCGAGATCCCACGCGAAGACATCACCACGAACACGCGCGTGTTCACGGCGCTGATCCGCAACCTGATGTTCTCGATGCTGCGGGCGCTTTCGGATCGCGACTACGAAACAGTCTTGGATTTGGCCGAAGTCGGCTCTTTTTCGGGCGGCGCGCCGGAGATCGAACGCGCCATCCGACCCCTGTTCGAAAGCGGAGGCTCGATCCAGCTCGACGCGCACGGCAGGAACCCGACCAATACGGCAATCCTGCGTGGCGAGGAGTTCTGGGAGGTCAGCCAATTGATCCTGATCAACGACGAGATCAGCGAGTACGCCGTGCGCGGTCGAATCGATCTGCAACGCTCCGCCGCCGAACGGCGCCCGGTATTCCTGCTCGATCAGATCGGGGCCTTCGAATGAGTGGCTGCTCCTCGCGAGAGGCGGCGCAATACGACCGGGCGTGCTCGCAAGCTGCGCGACGCGCTTCGTGACACCCGGAGGGGTGCGCCCGGGACCCTCTTAGCCGGACGCGGCGCCAAAGCGCGCCGCGCGCGGCCGAGGGTCCGGCGGCGGCCTTGTGTCGGGCTGCTCGGGCTGTGCCGAGTTTGCTTGGCTACGGCGGTGTTGAGCACTGCGATCGGAGTGTACACCGGACGCGCGGCTTTCGGCTCGTGCTTGCTGTTGCTTCGAGTCATGCGAGAGGGCGCACCCGGCGCGCCAGCCCAGGCGATTTGAGTCGCGCCATGGTGGGGGGCTGGCACGCCGCCTGCGCCTTTTTGGGGCATGACTCGAAGCAACAGCAAGCCCTCGTTTCGTCAAAGTGCCGGGCGCGCGGAGCTGCTCCAAAATCGCGCTCGCGGCATGCGCGCTGCGCTCACCGCTTCTGAGCAGCTGCTCTGGTCGCACATTCGGGGGCGCCGTTTGGGCGTTGTGTTTCGGCGCCAGGTGCCGCTGCTTGGCCGCTTCATCGCTGACTTCCTCGCGCCGGCTGAGCGTCTGATCGTCGAAGTGGATGGCGCCTATCATGCCGAGCGGGCGCGTGCTGACGCGCGCCGTGATGCGGCACTCGCGCGCGCTCGGTATCGCGTCTTCAGGGTTGAGGCGGAGCTGGTCTCGCGCGACACTGAAGCGGTGCTCGCTCGAATCCGAGCGGCCCTTTGAGAGCTGGATGATGGTGCGACCAGCCACGCACGTGTCAGCCCCTTGGCGTCCAGCCGTTCGACGGGGGAAAGGCAACTTTGCAGAAGCTCGCGCTGTTACAGGTCGGAGAGCGGGATAAAGGCGTCGTACCGGACGAAATGAGCGATTGCCCTGAGTCTCTCGGTCAGCGAAGGCTCTCGACCCAGCGTCTCGAGCCCGGTCAAGACATCTCGAACCTGCTCGATGCCAAGCTGGCAGCCCGCCAGCGACTCATGAAGCGCCACGCAAGAAAGGCAACGCACAACGCCAACAGCCCAAAGCGGACCAGCGGGTTCATGCCGGTAGCCCACACGATCTCGCTACTGCAGTGTCGGGGTCGGGGCATCGCCCGACCCCTCGGCGCTCCGCCCCTACCCGGCGGCAGGGACAGTAACGCCGGCCGGTAGACCACCGAAACCGGCGACGGCCGTCTTGATGCCGCGCTCGCGCATCTGCTCTTCAGCGCGGATCAAGGGATTGTAGTTCTGCAGGTTGCGCTCGCCGTTGGGCGCGCCTGCTTTGAACCACAGGCGACGAGTCACGGCGCCGTACATCAGCGGCATGTAGGGCAAGAACTCGCTGGAACCCTCGGTCGAGCGGTGCGAGATGAACACGGAAAAGCCGTAGGATTTGATGTTTTTGAGCGCTTCTTTCAAGCTCTCGACACCGACCTTCTTACACTCCGCCAAGATCCATTCGAGATCGCCGCGCGAGGTCAGGAACTCCTCGACCATGTCGCCGTCGGCGAGGCCGAGCACCACTTCGACTGCCAGGCGAGTCTCGGTGAAGGTGCCGGCTTGGTTGAGCTTGATCAGCACGCTGTTGCCAGCGCGGTCGGCCATGTTCTTGCCGCATAGGTACGGGATGATGAAGCGCAGCTGAGTCACGACCAAGTCGTCCAGCACGATCTGCACGCGGTCGCCGAATTTTTCGTTCATCAACTTGTGCGCGGCGACGTCATGTTCCGAGCCCGGATCCTCCATGGTGGCGAAGTTCTCGGAGCTGTTGACGACTGTGCCGTCGAACTCGATCAGCTCTTCACGCGTTTTCTTGCCAGTGCCAGAGAAGCGCATGTCGTACATGCCAGCCTTGATCAGGTCCTCGCCCTTCTGGACCTCGCTGAACGCGTTGTCGGTGCCGATCGCGTAGTCCCCGATGGCCATTTTGAGCTGACCTGCGCACTCTTTGATGCGCGTCAGACCTTCGAAATTGTCCTTTACGGGGAACACGAAACCGCGCTCTTTGGCGGTGCCGGTGGGCAGGCCGTCGCGCACCAGGTTCTTCTCGAACTGGCGGAAAAACTTGGTGCCGATATCGAACACCTCTTTGACCGATTTTGCCTTCATGGCGAAGAAAAACATCTCTTGGATGTCTTGCTTCGTGCCCGGAACGTGCTCGCCGCCGCACACCATGTTGAAGGCGATGTTCGGGAAGTAAAAGGTCTTGGTCTTCTTGGTCGCGAACACTTCCCACGCTTCGAAACCGCTGGCCTTCAGCAGTGTCTGAAAGAACGCAGTCGACGCGGCAAGGCAAGCATTGCCGCCCCACAGCTTCTTGTTCGGGCCCGCCTTCTTGACCATCGCTAGGTCGAACGCCGCGGCGGCGGCCAGGATGTCAGCCGGCGTCTTGATCGAGACCTTCTTCGGCAGCAGCTTGGCGATGTTCTTTTCGATCGACAAGATAGCCTTGTCGTTCGGAATGTAGACGGCTTCGTTCTCGCCGTCGGAGGTGCCCTTCGGGATGCCGTTACGCTCGGTGATGGTCCACGACTCTTTGCCGCGAATCACCTTGGCCGTGATCTCTCCCTCCAAGGTGAAGTTGGCGTACGACGAGAGGATCTCGCGCCCTTTGAGCTTGAAGTTGGAGACGATCGTTTCTTTTGCCATGCGAATTCCTTGGTCCGTTTGAGGTCCACCTCGTCAGGTGTCCGGAAGCGGTGTCATACCCGAATTCGCGGCGATCTTGGTTTGATTTCCGGCGGCGCCTCAGCTTTCCCGCGGGCCCGATTGTGACTTTTCCGGGTCCACCGGCCATTGTGACGCGCAGCGCTTCGGCAAACTCAGGCAGCGCGAAACGCCCCGGAATTGGGAACTGAAGCCGGCAGCCAGCACACCCACCCGGCTTCGCGGTCATGCGTTCAGCGTCCGCAGGCTGCCAGACCAGCGGTCGACGCCGAACCAGGTCATGGCGATTCGGTTTCGGTTTCGGGTGGCGGTGCGGAATACAAATCGCGCAGCGGCGTCGGGCGCAGCAAGAGCGCGCCGCCCTTGCCTCGGATCAGCCGCTGCGCAGTGTAGATGCTGCGTTGGCCGGACATGAAGTACGTCAGCACACAGACGATGACTACGTGCGGAAACAGACTCGCGCCGAGCAACTCGACGGCCATCACCGACAACGAAAGCGGCGTGTTCGAGGCGGCCGCGAACACCGCGGCTAGCCCCACGCCCGCGCCCAGGGCTAACGGCAAACCCAGCACGCGAGCCAGCACATTGCCCAGCGCTGCCCCTACGAAGAACAGCGGAGTGACCTCGCCCCCGAGAAAGCCCGCTCCGAGCGTGACCGCAGTGAACAGCAGCTTCCATGCGAACGCGTATGGCGACAGCGTCGCGTCGCTGAATGAGCGCACGATCATCGGCACGCCGAGGCCGAGGTAGTCACCCGTACCAACGATGCGCCAGAGCGCCACGACCAGCAGACCGCCAACGAACATTCGTATCGGCAAGCGCGGGATGCGCCGTTCGCCCTGCTTCTTCAAGAAGTGAGTCAGCTGGATGAACGCGCGCGTCGCGAGCGCCAAAACTGCCGCAAACACCGCCCATTTCGCCAGCACGAGCGGCGAAAGCGCGAGCGCTGCCGGCGACGGGTAGTGGCTATGCTCGATGCCAAGCGCGCGGGTGGTCATGTCGCCGATGAGCGACGCCGTCAGCGCCGGCAGGAGCGCATCGTATTCGATACGGCCGAGCACGATGAACTCGAGGCCGAACAGCGCGCCCGCGATCGGCGTGCCGAACACGGAGCCAAAGCCGCCGGCAACACCCGCAGCCAAGACCTGACGACGGAGCGGCCCTCGTAACTTCAGGCGTTCGAGCACGGCGTCCGCCAAGCTCGCGCCCATCTGAACGGCGGTGCCCTCGCGCCCCGCGCTGCCACCGAACAGGTGCGTCAGAACCGTGCCGATGAGCACCATCGGCGCCATGCGCAGAGGCAAGCGCGGGCCGTCGTCGTGAATGGTATCGATGACCAGGTTGTTGCCGCCCGCAATCGAACGCCCAAAACGCTCGTAGACAAGGCCGATCAGCACGCCTGCCACGGGCAGGCTGAACACGATGAGCTGATGACTCGTGCGAAAGTTCGTGACCTGCTGGAGCAAGAACAAAAATAGTGCGGACGCCGCTCCGCACAGCACACCGACGAACCCTCCGAGCAGCAACCATTGAGCAACGAGCAGCAGCGCTGCGCGCCGAGTTTCCCTGGGCTGGCTAGTCACGTGGCATCCTCTCCTGGTTTTGGGTACCGGAGGAGGTGGCTCACGCAAACTCCTACGGCGCCCGGCTTTCGGACAGCAACGTAGGAGTCATTGGCGAACGCGAAGGCCCGCGGTTGTCGGCGGACTCCACCGCCATCTGTGCGTAGCGAGAGGTTTGCCTGCGCGGAACGGTTTGTCAAGAACACAGGCTCGGCGGCGGGCGCTTAGCGAAGTTCCTGTTCGATGCTGGAAACTTGCTCCGGCAGGTTCGCGCTCGTGATCGCAACTGCGGCGAGCGCCTCGTACTCTTCCTCGACGGGGATGAGGGCGATGGCGATCGGGATCGGCCTCGTTGCGCTGCTGTACGACGCGGCAATCGCCTTGGCACGGTCGTGCTTGCAGGCGGGGAGCGAGAGCCCGCAGAGCGCCAGCGCACAGAGCGCAACGAACCGCGTCACTCTGGCCTCAACGCGGCTCGAAGGGTTTGCATGTTCTGCGCGTGCTGCAAGAGCTCCGTCTGGATAGCCGCCTGAATGCGCTGCGTGAGTGCCACGTCCGCCGACGCTTCAGCCAGATCGAGCATGCGGTTCAAGCGCGCCATGTGCTCAGCGTGCACGCGAAGCCTCGCTCGTGCGTCGGCGTTGTCGACGAGATTGCTCCATATTTTCGCGAGCGCCGCGCGATCGAGATCCGCACGTTGGGCGCGGCCTTCGTCCCACGCTTTCGGATCCTTCCGCGCTGGCTGGCGTGTTTTGCGGTGCTCCGCCTGCAGCTGCTGCAGGCGCTCGACGAGTGTAGGATCGAACACGACCACCGGAGTGTCCCCGCCGCCCGCAGCCGTGGCCTGCTTCGCGTAGCCGGCAAGGCCAGCGGCCGCGCACAGCGCCGTGATGCCGGCCAAGATTCGCCGCGTCGGGTTCATTGCTCGCCGCGCACGATCGCATTTCGAGAGCAGCGAAACAAGGCAGCGCCGGCGCCGCTACGCAATCGTCAACGCACGCCAAGCCGGGTGCTCGCCAATCAGCGCTAGAGCGCGTGCGGTTAGCGACTTGCCTGGCTCGGCGCGAGGCCACGTGGATGCGCCCGACGGATGCGGTAGCGCAATGACGTCGATCCGCTCTCTACCCCGTTCTACGCTGCGCTGAGTGCCGACCTGCTCCACGAGTGGCCGCGCGGGTAGAAATTGCTCGATGGCCACGCGCCCCACGGGGATAATCAGCCGAGGCCGAAGTAGCGCGATCTCGCGCTCCAACCAAGGCCGGCAATTAGCGATTTCTTCGGGGTTCGGCACGCGATCTCCACCGCTCGGGTTCTTGCCCGGGAAACAGCGACAAACCGCCGCGATGTACACGCGCGCGCGAAACTCCGCTTCGCCGAGGCCGAGCGGGGCAAACCATTTGAACAGTTGTTTGCCTGCGGTCCACGCAAATGGACGGCCCAGCGCCGGCTCTTTGTCGCCCGGCGCCTGCCCGACCAGTAAGACATTGGACAAGACAGCGGACCCAACGATCGGCGGGCGATGCATGTTCGCGCAACGCACGCAGGCGCCGAGCGCGCGCTGGTGCTCCTCGATCAAGCGCAACGTTCGAACCGCCATCGTTTGACGATCATAGCTTGCCACGACCAGCACCGGCTGCGTCGTGATGGGCGCCACGACATACATCGGCAACGGCCCGAACCTGATGGTCAAAAGCGGTCGCCGAGCGCGGGGACGGGCAAGTAACGTCCCCGCATGCCGGCGGTCAGCTCGCGGCCACGTTGGTCGTGGCGCTGGCCGTCGTGCCCGAGAGCGCTTGGTTGATCTCAGCCAGCGCGTTCGACATCACCGACTCGATCCCACCTGAAGCTCCCGAAGCGCCACCACCGTGGTGGCCGCCGCCGTGGTGGTGGTGTCCGCCGACGGTTGCGTGCTCATCGCCACCGCTCGGTGGTTGAAGCGAAGCCAAGCTGCCGCTGCTGGACGCTTGTGAGAAGTCGTCGCTCAGCTTTGTCAGGAACTGAGCTTGAGGACCACTCGCGCTCTGGGCGGCGCTTTTCAATTGATCGGAGATCTGTTGCGTGACCTGTTTGAATTTCGCTGGGTCCTGCTGCAAGAGCTGGCTAAGCTTGGCCATGAATTCACCAGGCTTCGAAACGCTGGTCGAAGACGCCGGAGTCGAAGCACTGCTTTGAGTCGCGTCGGGGCCGCTAGTGCTCGTGTGGTTACTGAGCGCTGTCAGCGCGTCGACGCCGCTGCTGCTACCTATGCCGTTGATGTTCACTGGGGTCTCTACTTTCGCCCGCCACCCAGGCACATCAACGGAGCGCGTAGCGATGACTTTAGTGATTCCATCGCCGCTACACAGTCCGTTACAAACAGCGTCGTTTGCTTGACGGCGCGGAACGCCACGCGTGGCGTGGCGCCCCGGGTTTTCTCGACTTTTCAGGGCAGGCGCTGGCTCAGCGCGCCGAGGTAGTCGCGCTTGCCGACGGGCACGCCGTTGTGCCGCAAGATGGCGTACGCGTGCGCAGCGTGAAAGTAGAAGTTCGGTTGCACGTGCTCGACGAAGTAGTCCTTGCCGGTCATCACTTTGCCCTCCCAACGCGGCTGCGTGATGGAGCGCGTGCCCGCGCCCTCGAAGTCTTTCTCCGAGTAGCCTTCGAGGTACGCGACGACAGAGCGAGTGCGCACGCGCAGCTCGTCGAGCGTTTGCTCGTTGTCGGCGTGCGAGGGCGCCTCTTTGCCGGTCAAGCGTGAGGCGCCGAGCTTCGCCGTGTCACACGCAATCTGAATTTGGCGGGCGAACGCCAGCTGATCGGGAGCGAGCCGGAAGCCCAGGTACAGGTTCGGCTCGAAGGACTTTTCCTTGGCGAAAGCTTCAGCCTTGTCGAGCCAGGTGTTGATCTGGCCGAGCATCTTCTTCATCTGCAAAAATGATTCGTAGTACATGCTTTTAGCCTACCTCTTGGTGGGCCCGGGCAAAATGGAGTTCACGGTGACCGCGCTGCCCGCCGTCATCTCCGCTGGTCCGCGCGCGACCGCGAGCTGTGCCGTCTTGGTCATGCCGTACTGGATCATCTCGACCGGAATCTGCAGCGCGCTCTCGCTAGAGATGAACAGGATGCGACCCCAGTTGCGTGCTTGGCGCAGCCTTCCGCGCTGCCTAGGTCCGCGGCCACACCTCGCAGGTTGGCTTCCGGCAGACCACCCTCCCGGATGGCCGCGACCGCCGCCTGGGTTCGGGCTTCCGTGCGACCGTTGACGATTACGCTGGCGCCCTCGGCCGCCAAAGCCCGTGCAATCGCGAAACCGCTGCCCGCCGTAGAACCGGTCACGAGCGCCCGCTTGCCTTGCAGCTGAAAATCCACGGGCCATCGCATCGAGCCGGAGGGCTTCAGTGTCAACGCGCGCCGGCAGGCACGTCAGCGCCAATCCTATGATTTTGCTTGGTTTAGTTTCGCATTTGAAATCGTTTGACGAATCGACGCGGAAACAGGCCGCTGGGCCCGAAGGAGCGAAGTGCTATAGGCGCTTCCCTTCTGCGGCCCTTTTAGCTACGTGCCGCATCCTAACTCCAAGGAAGAGGCCCAAAAGTGGCAACCCGCATCCCCCTCGATCGCATCCGCAACATCGGTATCTCGGCGCACATCGATTCAGGCAAGACGACCCTGACCGAGCGCATCTTGTTCTACACGGGTCGCATCCACGCGATCCATGAAGTGCGCGGCAAAGACGGTGTCGGCGCCAAGATGGACTCGATGGATCTCGAGCGCGAGAAGGGCATCACGATTCAGTCTGCCGCGACGTACTGCGTGTGGCCGGGTTCGCAGAACCAATTCGAAGAGTACAACGTCAACATCATCGACACCCCCGGCCACGTGGACTTCACGATCGAAGTCGAACGCGCGCTGCGCGTGCTCGACGGCGCGATCCTGGTGCTCGACTCGGGCAAGGGCGTGCAGTCGCAGTCGATCACCGTCGACCGTCAGATGAAGCGCTATCACGTGCCGCGCATCGCGTTCGTGAACAAGATGGACAACCCGGGCGCGAACTACGAGCGCGTCTCGGCCATGCTCAAAGAGAAGCTCGGCCACCACTCGGTCAACCTGCAGGTGCCGATCGGTTCCGAAGACAAGTTCGCGGGCATCATCGACCCGATCATCGGCAAAGCCTTCTACTTCGAAGGCGATGACGGCGAGAAGATCCGCGAAGTGGACGTACCGGCGGAATACGCGGAGAAAACCAAGGCTGCTCGCGAGGAAATCATCCAACGCGTCGCCGACGTGGACGACGAGCTGGCCGAGAAGTTCATCAACGAAGAACCTATCTCCGTCGAAGAGCTGCGCGCCGCGATTCGTCGCGCCACGCTGGCTCTCAAGATGACCCCGGTGATGTGCGGCTCTGCGATCAAGAACAAGGGCGTGCAGCTCTTGCTCGACGGCGTGGTGCACTACCTGCCCAATCCGAAGGAAGTCATCAACGAGGCGCACGACCAGGACAAGAACGAAGAGAAGGTGATCGTCGACTCCGACCCCAGCAAGCCGTTCGTCGGGCTCGCGTTCAAGCTGCAGCAAGACAAGTACGGGCAGCTCACCTATTTCCGCATCTACCAGGGCTCGGTCACCGCCGGCGACACCATCTACAACATCTCGAACGAGAGCCGCAAAGTACGCGTGCCGCGAATGTTTCGCATGCACTCCGAAGATCGCGAGGAGATCAAGACGGCAGAGGCCGGTGACATCGTCGCGTTCTACGGCGTCGAGGCGAGCTCTGGCGAGACCTTCACCGATGGCAAGGTCAACTGGACCCTGACCTCGATGCACGTGCCGGCCGCGGTGATTTCGCTCGCCGTCGCCCCCAAGGACCGCGCGGCAGAGACCAACTTCTCGAAGGCCCTGAATCGCTTCACCAAGGAAGACCCGACCTTCCGCGTCCACCAAGATGAAGAGTCTCAACAGACCATCATCAGCGGCATGGGCGAGCTCCATCTCGACATCTACATGGAGCGCATGAAGCGCGAGTACAGTTGCGAGGTCATCGCCGGCAAGCCGCAGGTGGCTTACCGCGAGACGATCACGCAACGCAGTGAGATCGCCTACACGCACAAGAAGCAGACCGGCGGTTCCGGCCAGTTCGCGCGCGTATGCGGTTACATGGAGCCGCTACCGGCGGACGCGGTCGAGAATTACGAGTTCGTGGACGAGACCACCGGTGGCTCGATTCCGAAGGAGTACATCCAGGCCTGTGACAAGGGTTTCAAAGACGGCGTCAAGCGCGGCAACCTGATCGGCTTCCCCGTCGTGGCGGTGCGCTGCGTCGTCAATGACGGTCAGTCGCACGCGGTCGACTCGTCCGATCAGGCGTTCCGTACCGCTTCGTTGATGGGCTTTCGCGAAGCGTACTCGGGCGCCAAGCCCACGATTCTCGAGCCGGTCATGAAGGTGGAAATCTCGGCTCCGATCGAGTTTCAGGGCTCGGTCGTCGGTCAGGTCAACCAACGCCGCGGTCTGATCCTGGAGACGGTCAGCGACGAGAACGTGACCGTGACCTGCGAAGTTCCGTTGAACGCCATGTTCGGCTACTCCACGGATCTCCGCTCCGCCACGCAAGGCAAGGGCAACTTCACCATGGAGTTCGCTCGCTACGCCCCGGTGCCCAAGCAAGAGCAAGACGAGATGATCAAGGCCTACCGCGAGAAGCTCGCGAAGGAAGCGGCCGCGCGGAAGTAAGCGAGCGAGCCGGAAGTAAGCCGGAAGCGCTCGTAAGGGGCCCTGCGAATGTACTATTCGCGGGGCCTTTTTCGTTTGTCTTGATGATCACGAGGCGCGGCTGGTGGCGTCGGAGCCTTCGGCGCTCGACGTATCTAGACGCATTTCTGGGCATGCGGCTGAACTGTATGGCGCGCGCGGGGGCGCGAGGCTTGCGGCGCTGCGCGCACCAGAGAGGAGACTGCTAGGGGGCCTTTCCGCGCGCGCCCCAGATGCAAAAGTTTTACATAGGACGCGCTTCTGCGGCGTCTAGGCTGCCCGCGAGCACCTCGATCTACGTCGGAAGGCCCTCAAGATTGGTCACATCTCGCCGCTTGAGAGGATCGGTTTACAGTACTGCCGGGTGACCGTGGCTTCGATAGCGCCAATCGCGTGACCCTTCTCGCAGCGAAAATAGTGGGGACTCCCCACCAATCAGCGGCGGTGCACAGCTGAATTACCGCCACAATTGGCCTGTTTTCAGACCCAAATTGCTGGGGGCTCCCCACTGTTTTGCGTGCGCAAGGGCTATCGACTCCAAGCGCACCACCCCTGAGCATGGGGATTAACGCTTGCCCCCAGGTC
>DATCFJ010000418.1:0-4088 GCA_036509605.1 Polyangiaceae bacterium
GCACCCGAGGTGATGCCGTCGCTGAACGCGCCGTCCAGATTGGTGATCGCTGCCAAGAATTCGCTGGCCGACTGAAACCGTTGCTCGCGCTCTCGGGCCAAGGCGCGGCTGACGATTGCGGCGACGCCGCCGGGAACTTCGGGCGCGAGCGAGCGCACGTCCGCGGCATCTTGCGTGCAGATGGCGATCAGCACGGCCTCGTAGGTCCGCCCGCCGTGAGGCGGGCGACCCGTGAGCATCTCGAACAAGATCGCTCCCAGGCTGAAGAGATCGGTACGCCCGTCGATGTCGGCGAATGATTGCGCCTGCTCCGGCGACATGTAGAAAGCCGTGCCGAGCACCGTCCCGCGCCGCGTGAGCGTGTCCGCCGTGCGGGCGCGTGCGACCTTCGAAATGCCAAAGTCGACCAGCTTGACGAACGACGGATCGTCGTCGCGCGCGCACAAGAAAACATTGTCTGGCTTCAGATCGCGATGAACGATGCCCGCTTCGTGTGCCCGCACCAGCGCGCGCAGCACCTGGCTGACGATGCGCAACGCCGAGGGCACCGAGAGCCGACCCTCGCGCCGCAAGCAGGCGCGCAGGTCCTCACCCGTGAGCAGCTCCATGACCAGGAAGGGCAGCCCCGCCTCGGTCACACCGGAGTCGAAGATCTGCACGATGTGTGCGCTCTCGGCCATGCCGGCGGCTTCGGCCTCGCGTTGAAAGCGCTGGCAGGCCTCGCGGTTCTTGGCTGCTTCATGGTCCAAGAACTTCAGCGCCACGCGCTTGCCGATGGCAACGTTCGTGGCTTGAAATACGGCGCCCATTCCGCCGCGGCCGATCAAGCGATCAACGCGGTATTTGCCGGCGACCGTCGTCCCGACGAGCGCTATGAGCTCGCTCTCGGTATCCTCTTCTAGGCTCGGCATGGCCGGCGTCTCCCAGTGCGCCAGCAAGCGCACCGGAGCAGGCTAGCACGACGGCTTGCCCAAATGACGACGACCCGAGCACCGCTCAGCGCGGCACTCGAGTCGTTTCTGCCCGCATTGACGTCTAACGCGTGCTCGGCGGGGCAAACGCACCCGCGAAAAACGCCTCAGCGCGCGATCTTGCCGAAGGCGGCTTGGATGCGTGACGTGGTGCGCGAAGCGGCGCGCGAGTGCACGACGCCTTTGCTGGCGGCCTTCGCGAGCGCGATAGACGCGGCGGCGACCGGAGCTTTGGCAGCGGCAATGTCGCCAGCGGCGATTGCGGCGCGTGCCTTCTTGACGGCGGTGCGGAGGGAGCTGCGGACAGCCTGATTGCGCTCGGCACGGACCAAGCGTTGGCGATTACGTTTCTCTGCGGACGGGTGATTGGCCATTCGTCGGAAAACCTTCGAGGTATTGAGCTAGGGCTGACGCGAAAGCGTCAGGCCTTCGCCTTGCGCGCGTCGGGCGCCTTGGGATCGTAACCCTCGGGATGAACCGGGAATTTGGGCGTTGCCGCCGCCTTATTGTTGGCGCCCTGGCTGCGCGCCCGGATATACCGACGACGTTCAGTCTGCCGAGTCGAAGAAACCATCAGAATACCTTCAAAAAGGGCCCGGAAAGGGCTCGAGGGGCCGGGACTATGAGCGAAGCTTTGGGGCTTGTCAACGCGCGCTCGGCGATCATCCCGGGCAAATCACGATTTTTCGGAAATGCCCAGATTCCGGCGTCAATCCGGCCGGACCGTGGCGCTGACACTGAAACTCGACGCCGCAAACGGCTGGACCCGAGCTCGGCTCAGCTGGGCCTGAATGCACGCGCCGGAAGACTGGCCCGCCGCCGGCCCGCTTACGGACACGCTCTGCACGCGGCCGTCTGACGAAAACACGACCACGGCGCTCGACGCCGCGTCCTCGCCAGCGACGCAATGACGCGCGCCGCTCATCACTGCGCCGAGCGCGGCCTGCACAGCGCCCGTCGAGGGTTTCACCGGCACGGCTCCGCCGGTGCTGTCCGCTGGTCGCAGCGCGGGGTCTGGCGGAAGGGCTTTCTCCACCGGCTTCTCGACGGGCGCCGCGGCCGCTGCAGGTGCTTTCTCAGGCTCGTCTTCGAGCACGATCTTTTCTGCGCTCGGTCTGCCCGCGGTCGGCGTGCGCGCGGCTGCCGCGTTTGGCTTCTCGTGCGCGGTGTCCAAGGGCTTGGCCGCGTTCTCACCAGGCAGCGAATTGGGATCGATGCCGCTCGGCGTGAGTTGTGCGACTGACGCTGGCGTTGGGGCTGCGCCCGGTGCAGCGAGGTTGCTCGGCTTGGCTTCGCTCGTCGGTGTCTCCGTGGGCAGGACCGTGCTTACTAACGGTACTGGCGTTGCTGGTTGCCGCAGCCAGAACAACACGCCCGCCGCGAGCGCAATCACAGCGGCCGCCGCCCCGAACTTTGGCCACGGGCTCGGGGCGTTCGACGCTTGCGGCGCGCTCAAGTTTGCAATGGGCGCGGCCGCGACTGGCTTCGGCGCGCTCGCGGTGCTCGCTGCTGCGGGCGGCACGGCCGGCCGCTGCTGCTGCGCGGCCAGCGCGAGGCTGGCACGCGCCATCTCGCGTTCGGCAGCTTGCTTGTTCTCGACGCTGCGCCGAGCCATCTCGGCGAGGCTTTGCGTGCGGACTCCGGAGTGGGTCAGCGGAGTGGTGGTTGCAGAGGGCGCCGCACTGGGCTCACCTGGCTCACCTGGCTCCCTTGGTAGCGGAGCCGCGAGCAGCGTTGCGTCCGTCCCGCCCAGCTGACCCGTAGACAGCTTCGCTTCGACGGCTACCGCGTCCTGTTCCCAATCCCGTTCGGGGAACGGGAAGCCGCTCAGCGCAGCTTCCAGATTCGGGCCTAAATCGGCCGACGAGCGTCGCTTGCTCATGCCGCCCCTTCCTCGCCCCGCGGCACCAGGCCGCGCTCGACCAAGAATGCTTTGAGCTTCTTGCGGGCTTCGTGCACGCGCCAGGCCACCGTGCCTTCTGGGCAGCCGAGGATTTCGCCGGCTTGCGCGTGACTCAGGCCGTCGACACCGACCAAGATCAGCGTCGTGCGCAAGGTGTCGCTGAGGGCATCCAAGCCCTCGCACAGTGCGCGGCCGAGCTCGCGGCTCTCGCTGTCGCCGTGCGGGTTCGCGCTGCCGGCGCGCGTTTCGATCAGCACGCCTTCCAAGCGCGGGTCGTCGCTGGACACCGCTTTGCGTCCAGGCTTGCGCGCGCGAATCGTGTTGAGCGAGAGGTTCACCGCAATGCGGTAGATCCAAGTGAAGGCCTCGCTGCGCCCGTCGAAGCGATCCAGGGCGCCGTAAGCGCGCACGAAGGTTTCCTGCGTTGCATCTTCGGCTTCGGCAGCGTCGCGCAGTAGGTGCAATGCGAGCCGGTAGATGCGCTTCTGATGTCGCCGCATGAGCGCACCGAAGGCTTCCGTATCCCCCTGTCGGGCGGCGTCAACCAACTCGCGATCGGTTCGCTTGGACATCGCTGTGCGCGCCGGTCGCGCGAGAACCTCTTCGGTATGCAGCCTCGGTCCAAGATAGAGTAGCACTGCGGAGTCAGACAACCGAGGCGGCTCGAAGCTTGGCGCGCGGCACGCCGAAAGCTGCACTGCACGACCCGCAATGCGCGGAAAAAGCGACTAATTTCAGTAAGCTAGGGCCTCTAGCCAGGCCCCGGAATTACTTCGTGTCGGTGGCGCCGAGGCGCGCTTTGAGCAAATCCCCCAAGGTTCCAAAGCCGCCTTCGGCCTTGAGCTTGGCTCGGTACTCCTTGTGAGCGCGACGCTCTTCGTCTTCCTTGAAGCCGCGCAGGCTGAGCTTCGGCTCGCCGCTGCGTGGGTCGAGATCCACGACCTTGAGATCGAGGATAGTGCCCGGCTTGAACACCTTGCGCAGATCCGTACCGCGCGCGGTGCCGGTTTGCGCGCCGGGGATGAAGCCGCGCGCAGCGCGGCCAGTCACACCGAGCAAGCGCACGAGCACACCCATGGCCTCACCCTTGACGACCTCGGCCTTCACCAGCGCGTTACGCACGATCTTCTGAGGTTCTTCGCTAGCGTGCTCGGGGGAGGGAGCGAGGTGGAAAGTGAGCTTCTTCGAGCGAGGATCGAAGTGATGCACGATCA
>DATCFJ010000419.1:0-12176 GCA_036509605.1 Polyangiaceae bacterium
CATTGCCAGTGGCCGCGAAACCCGTCTCGCCGCCCGCTCCGCCGCCCGTTGCCGCAAGCGCGCCCGTCGCGAGCGATGCGGCGCTGCCGGTCGCGGCACCGAGCGCCGACGGCCATCGGGTTCCGAGCGTTCTGAGCCCAACCGACTCACACGCAAGCAAAGCGCGTACGGCCGCCCCTGTCGCAAAGCCCGCAGTCGCTGCGCCACATGCGCACCCTAGCGCGAAGCCGGGCGCTGTTCGCGACACTGCGGAAGCGTACGGCATCTGAGCCGCATCGCCGGAAACCTGCAAGAAACGGCGGTAGAGCCGGAGTGCGCCAAACTTCCCGCCGTGCAGCTCGACGCTTTGCAGTCCCTGGCGCTGTCGGTGGCGGCCGCGCGTTCTCCGGATTCAGTGCTGCGCGAAATGGTGCAGGGGCTCGGAATGTGGGACGGCGTCGCGCTAGCCCGCGTTTGGCTGCTGCATCACCCTGAGCAGGGCGCGCCGTTCCTCGAGCTGAAGGCCAGCATTGGCGCGTCGCGCGTCGACCCGACCAAGCGCTGGAATCGGACCGACGGCGCACACCACGAGATCCCGCTAAGTTTCGGGAAGGTGGGCCAGGTCGCCGCCACCAACCGCGCATTGCTGCTGCAACGCGGCGCGCCCAACTGGATCCTGCAACCCGAGTGGGCGGACAGCGAGGGCATCGAGAGCTTCGCGGGTCAGCCGCTGTGTTTCAAAGGGCAGGTTTTGGGGGTGGTCGCGTTCTTCAGCCGAAGGCGCCTCGAGAAGACCGACCTCGACTGGTTGCGCGTGTTCGCCGATCACGCCGCGGTAGCGATTGCCAACGCGCGCGCCTTCGAGGAAATCGCACGGCTCAAGGAGAACGCCGAGCGCGAGCGCGATTACTTGCGCGAAGCGGTGCGATCGGCCTTAAAACAAGGCGAAGTCATCGCAGAGAGCCCGGCCATGCGCGGCGTGCTGGCGCAAGTGCAGGCCGTCTCGCAGAGCGATTCCTCGGTCTTGATCTTGGGTGAGAGCGGCGTGGGCAAGGAGCTGATCGCCGCGGCGGTGCACGACATGAGCCCGCGCCACGACGGGCCGCTCGTGAAAGTGAACTGCGCTAGCGTGCCGCGCGAGCTCTTCGAGAGCGAGTTCTTTGGCCACGTGCGCGGCGCCTTCAGCGGCGCCTCGCGCGATCGGCAAGGACGCTTTCTGCTCGCCGACGGCGGTTCGCTGTTCCTGGACGAGGTGGGCGAGATCCCGCTCGAGCACCAGAGCAAGCTGCTGCGCGTGCTGCAAGAGCGCACCTTCGAGCCTGTCGGTGACGATCGGACGCGGCGTGTGGACGTGCGCGTGATCGCCGCCACCAACCGCCCGCTCGAGGTCGAGGTCGAAAGCGGCCGATTTCGCCGCGACCTCTTTTACCGACTCAGCGTGGTGCCCATTGTCGTGCCGCCGCTGCGCGAGCGTCGCGAAGACATCCTGCCGATGGCGCGCCAATTCCTGGAAGCGACCGCCGCACGCTTGCACTTGCCGCTCCGCACGTTGTCTGCGGCCGATGAAGCCCGCCTCGAAGCCTACGATTTTCCAGGTAACGTGCGCGAGCTGCAGAACCTGATCGAGCGCGCCTTGGTGCTCGCGTCGCACGAGGGCTCCGGCCTGCGCCTACAGCTCGGCAAGCACAGCCTGCTGCCGACGCCGCCCCCCGCTGCCGGCGAGAGTAACGGCGGTGAGGTGCTTTCCGAACAACACTTCCAAGCCCTCGAACGCCAGAACATCGAGAATGCCCTCGGTCGCTGCGATTGGCGCATCGCCGGAGAGCGCGGCGCCGCGGCTCTGCTCGGCCTCAGTCCAAGCACGCTCAGCTACCGCATGAAACAGCTCGGCGTGACGCGGCCCTCCAAAACCAAATGACGACCCGCACCGGCGACGCGCTGCAAGCTTTGCGCCGCAGCGCGCGGAGGCGCGCCCGCTGATCCAACCAATCCAAAAGCCTTTCACGATTGGTCACTCTCGTGCCGGGGCAGGTGTGAGCGCCGCGAAGCGCCGTGTTTGCGGTGGGTGAATGCACCTCGAGTACAGCTCGCTCTCGCGTGACTAGATAGTGGGGAACCCCCACTAATCGCGTTCTGAAGATGGGCCGATTATGGCTGCGAAACCGGCCGTCCCTACTGCTCAGATAGTGGGGAGTCCCCACTGTCTGGGTGTGCAGGAAGGGCACGTGGTGGCCGACCCGCGGAAGCGGATGCCTGCGCCGCCGAGCGCTCTCTGACGCCCGAACGAAACACAGCGTGCGCTCGAGTCGCGAAAGCTGCGGTCGCAAGCCGCGAAAAGTTGAGACTCGCAAAGAGCTGTGTGTTTCAAGCGCGCATCGAGTTTCGCGAAATCTCGGCAGATCGCCGGTGCGGTACCCGCGCGGCGGACTGGCATGCGACTCGCAATAGAGCCGAGCAGGACCCAACGCTCGCCCGCTGAAGCGCGAGCCACACCGCTCTCATTGGAGGAACGCACATGCCGAAGGTTCAAGTTGCACCCAACAAAACTGGCGATTTTCTGGTCGACTACGAGGAAAAGGTCTTCGAGGACGTAAAGGCCTCGCCCGGTGAGAAGGCGCTCGTCACCTTCCATACGGTTGCCTTCGAGGGCTCGATTGGCCTCGTGAATTTGCTGCAAGCCGTGCGACTTCAGCGCAAAGGCTTCGAGACGTCCGTGCTGCTTTACGGGCCGGGCGTCACGCTCGGCGTGCAGCGCGGCTTTCCGAAGTTGGGCGATGAAGCCTTTCCCGGCGCGCAGAATTTCAACGGTCAGATCAAGCGCTTCATGAGCGAGGGCGGCAAGGTGTACGCATGCCGTTTCGCGCTGCAGGCCCTGTACGGCCACGGCGAGGGCGCACTGATCGAGGGCATTGTCCCAATCAACCCGCTCGATGTGCTGGATATCATCCTGCTGCACCGCAAAGACAACGCCTTCATCCTCGACACCTGGACGTTGTGAAGGGCTCGGGAGGACAGTCGTGACTACTCCGAAGATCGTTCGCGCCGCTGCAGTTCAGCTCAGCCCGGTGCTGTACAGCTGCGAAGGCACTACGGCCAAAGTCTGCGACGCCATCGCCGAGGCGGCTCGCAAAGGTGCGGAGCTAGTGGTGTTTCCGGAGACGGTTCTCCCGTATTATCCCTATTTTTCCTTCATCAAGGCGCCAGCGGTGATGGGCGCGGATCACCTGAAGCTGATCCAAGAGTCCGTGACGGTGCCGGGTCCCGTCACGGACACCATCGCCGTGGCGGCCAAGCGTGCCGGCGTGGTCGTCGCCATCGGCATCAACGAGCGCGACCACGGGACGCTGTACAACACGCAACTCTAGTTCGACGCCGACGGCCAGCTGCTGCAAGCGCGTCGCAAAATCACGCCCACTTTTCACGAGCGCATGATCTGGGGCCAAGGCGACGGCTCCGGGTTGCGCGCTATCGACACTGCCGTTGGGCGCGTCGGCCAGCTCGCCTGCTGGGAGCACTACAACCCGCTCGCGCGCTACGCGATGATGACCGAGCACGAGCAGATCCACGTGGCCATGTTCCCGGGGTCGCTGGTGGGCGACATCTTCCGCGAGCAAATCGAGGTCACGATTCGTCATCACGCCCTGGAATCAGGCTGCTTCGTGGTCAATGCCACGGGCTACCTCGACCCAGCGCAAGTCGCAGAGGTTGCCGGCACTACGGGTTTGGAGCGCGCGCTGCGCGGTGGCTGCTTCACGGCCATTGTTTCTCCTGAGGGCACCTTGCTCGCCACGCCGCTCACGGACGGTGAAGGCATGGTGCTCGCCGACCTCGATTTGTCTTTGGTCGACAAGCGCAAACGCATGATGGACAGCGTGGGGCACTACAGCCGCCCCGAGCTGCTCTCGCTGATGATCAATCGCACCCCGCAAGCGCACGTGCGCGACACAATTGCCGATTCTCACAGCTCAATGAGGAATAGCCATGAACCGATCGCTGCCTATCGCGAGCCCGCCCCCGCGTCCGTTGAAGAGACCCCCCGAGAATTATCCTGAAATCGTGTCCGAGCTACAGGCGCTTGGCATGCGTTGGCTCGACGCCGCGGGCACTGGTTTGGCGCGCGCAGGTGGAGCAGGGCCGTCGGATCACAAGGCAGTAACCATCGCCAATCAAACGGTGATGGTGCCGATCCTCAATCAAGCATCGCGGCGCTCGCCCTACGCTGCGCAAGTCCACGGGGACTACGCGCTGCTCCTCAAAGGAGATCAGCCCATCCTCGAGCTGGCATTCCCAAAGAAGCCGCGCTTTTATGATCGCTTTACTGCTGACGGTGTGCCGTATTGGAAGATCGCGACGCTGCACGGTCAAGACGTGCTGGCGACCACGGTCTTGCAGACCTGCAAGCGCTACGGCAACCGCGCTACTTCGTGCCAGTTCTGCGCCATCGGCCAGTCGCTAGCCGCGAAGACCACGATCGCCGAAAAGACGCCCGCGCAGCTGGCCGAGGTCGCCAAAGCCGCGGTCGAGCTCGACGGCGTGCGGCACATGGTGATGACCACGGGCACGCCGCAATCGGACGACCGCGGAGCCGCGGTGCTCGCCGCTGCCGCCCGCGCCGTGCGCGGCGCCGTGGACCTGCCGATCCAAGCGCAATGCGAGCCGCCGACGGATTTTGCGTGGTTTTCGCGCTTGGCCGACGCTGGCGTCGACAGTCTCGGCTTGCATCTCGAAGCCGTCACCGAAGAGGTGCGCGCGCGCATCATCCCGGGCAAGGCCGAAGTTCCGGTCTCGGTCTACTTCGAGGCGTTCTCCGCCGCGGTGTCGGTGTTCGGTCGCGGTCAGGTCTCGAGCTACATCCTGGCCGGCCTGGGTGACAGCCGTGAAGCAATCCTGAACACGTGCCGGCGCATGATCGCTCTCGGCGTGTATCCGTTCGTGGTGCCCTTCGTGCCGATCACGGGCACGCCGCTCGCGAATCATCCGACGCCCGAGCCAGCGTTCATGGCATCGTTGCTCGCGGAC
The DNA here is from genome assembly GCA_036509605.1 of Polyangiaceae bacterium. Classification (GTDB taxonomy): domain Bacteria; phylum Myxococcota_A; class Polyangia; order Polyangiales; family Polyangiaceae; genus PMG-095. Next base: position 4,999 of record DATCFJ010000419.1, read on the forward strand.
GTCGCGGCGTTGCTCGCGGCCGCCAGGCTGAGCAGCGCGGAGATCAAAGCCGGCTGTGGGCGCTGCGGCGCCTGCTCGTCGTTGAAGACGCGCGAGGCGGCCTATGCTTGACCGCATTTACCCTTGGGGTAAGCCCTTGCGCGCCCAAACCGCGTCGCTGATTCGCGCGGAGGTGGCGCGCGAAGCGTGGCAAATAGCCGGCTATTTTGCGCTCCGCAGCGAGATCTTTGCGGCCGAGCAGGGCCTGTTCAACGGCTCGGATCGCGATCTCCACGACGAGCACGCCACCGCCATCGTGGCGCAAGGCGAGATTGCCGGCATGCCCGACGGCGTCGTCGGCGTCGTGCGCATTTATCGCGACGGCGCGGCCGGCACCGAGACCTGGTTCGGCGGGCGCTTGGGCGTGGCTCACGCCTATCGCCGCGTGGGCGCAGTCGGCAGCGCACTGATCACCGAGGCCGTCTCGACTGCGCACAGTTGGGGCTGCCAACGCTTCTTGGCCACCGTGCAGCAGGCGAACGCGCGTTACTTCGAGCACCACCACTTCCGCCGTCTCGAAGCGCTTGATTTGTTGGGGCGCCCGCACGTCTTGATGCAAGCCGATCTGGAGCGCTATCCCGCACACTTGTCTTCTACCTGGCGAGCGAGGGCCTCATGATCATCGAGTCTGGTAGTCTCGAGACCTTGACGCGCGAGCTGCGCGGTCGCGCCGAGCTCGATCTAAAGCGCGATATTCAGATTGCGGCACGCGCTTTCGGACGCAGCGCGGTAAGCAGCTGGTTTCCGTCCCCAACGCCCATCCTGAACGGCGATGACGCAGCCGCTTTGCCGGATGGCGACGGCTTCGTGCTGTTTGCGGCGGAGGGCATGCGCAGCGAGTTTTTGGCCGCGGATCCCTGGTTTTGCGGCTTCTGCTCGGTGATGGTCAATCTCAACGACATCGCCGCCATGGGCGGTCGTCCCTGGGCCATTACGGATGTGCTGTTCATGGGCTCGGGTGAAAATGAGCGCGTGCTGGAGGGTATGCTGGCTGCCAGCGAAGCCTTCGGCGTGCCGATTGTGGGCGGCCACACGTCGCGCGTCGGCGGTTCGTCGTTCCTGGCGGTCTCGGTGCTGGGTCGCGCCAAGCGGCTGATCTCGGGACACGCAGCACGCGCGGGGCAAACGCTGCTCGCCGCAATCGATCTGCGGGGCACGTTCCGCGGCCTGGGAGGCAACTTCAACGCGGCGAGCACTGCGTCGCCGGAACAATTGCGCCGCCAGCTCGCGCTCTTGCCCGCGCTGGCAGAGGCCGGCTTGGTCGGGGCGGGCAAAGACATCAGCATGGCCGGCGTCTGCGGCTCGCTACTGATGATGCTCGAAACCTCGCAAGTTGGCGCGCGGCTGGATCTGTCGCTGCTGCCGGCTCCGCCGAACGTGGAGCCGTTCCGTTGGCTGAACGCCTTCCCGAGCTTCGGCTTCGTGCTCAGCGTCGAGCCTGAGCATGTGACCGAAGTGTGCACCCGCTTCAACCTGGCCGGGGTGGCTTGCGCGGCCGTGGGTGAGGTGACCGCCGAGCCACGGCTCGAGCTCGTCAGCGGCACGGAGCACGCTTTATACTGGGATTTGCGCGAGCCGCTGACCGGTTTCGGTGCGCCGCAGGCCCGCGCCAGCTGAGCGTCGCGAGGCAAGATCATGATCTCCGTCGGCATCTTTACCTATTCGACCAAGCCTCGCGGCAGCGTGGTGCACGCGGCTTGCTTGGCCGAAGCGCTGCAGCGTCAGGGCGCGCAGGTCACGCTGTACGCCTTGAGCAAGGCGGGGGATGGCTTTTATCGAGACCTGAGCTGCCCCGTGCGCTTGATTCGCGCCGAAGCCGCGCCGACCGAGGTCGACGCGCTGATTCGCCAACGCATCGCCGAGTTTCGCGCGGGCATTCGGGCTTTGCGTGTCGCGGAGCGCCTGCTGCACGCCGAGGATTGCTTGGCTGCCAACGCGCTCGCCGGGGCCAAAACCGAGCTTCGCGGAGCGTGTCTGGTGCGCACAGTGCACCACGTCGAGCACTTCGAGAGCCGGTACTTGCGGGCGTGCCAAGAACGCTCGGTCGCAGCCGCGGATGTGCTGCTGAGCGTCAGCGAGGTCACGCGCCGCGAAGTGCGCGCGGCGTTCGGTCGTGAAGCGACGGTGATCTCCAACGGAGTCGATCTGAATCGCTTCACGACCCAGAATGCGCATGACGTCGCGGCCGTCCGCGCCAAGCTCGAGCTGCGGCCCGGTGAGCGCTTGATTCTGAGCGTGGGAGGGGTCGAGGCCCGCAAAAATAGCCTGAAAGCGCTGGACGCGGTCGCGCTTGCCTACGCACAGCACCCGCACTTGCGCTGGGCCGTGGTGGGCGGCGCGAGCATCTGGGAGCACGAGGCATATCGCGCGGCGTTCGCGCGGCGGCTCGCCGAATTGCCCGTCGAGCTGCGCGCCCGCATCACGATTCTGAACACCGTCCCTGAAGCCGAGCTGACGGCCCTGTATCAGGCGAGTGACATCTTGCTCTGCCCGTCCTTGCAAGAGGGCTTCGGGTTGTGCGTGCTCGAGGCCCTGGCTGCGCGCTGCGCGGTGATCGTACCGCACGGCGCGCCGTTCGACGAGTACTTGGATCCAACCTGCGCGAGCTTCGTCGACCCATCCGCCGCAGACGATATTGCTCGCGCCCTCTGCAGCTTGATCGAGAACAGCGATGACCGGACGCGCTTGGCCCAAGCCGGCCATGAGCGCGTGCAGCGCTACTCCTGGGATCGCGTCGCTGAGCAACACCTGATTCGTTACCAAGCCGCGCTGAGGCGAGCCGAGCCGCTCTCCCAGCTCGAAACGTTTTAAGTCAATCACTCATAGTCTGGAGTCTGATCATGCCCGAGATGCATTTTAGCGTGCGCCTGCCCAACGGCGCGACCATCGTCTGCTATTCGCCCTCTTACATCATCGAAGAGTACCTCACCGTAGGCAAGCAATACACTGTGCCCGAGTTCGTGGCGCGCACACGGGAGGCCTTAAATATAGCCTCAGAACGCGTCCGTGAACGCTACGGTTTTGCTTGCAGCTCGGCGCTCGATCAACAGTCGGTGATCGAGCAAACGGTGAGCGCGCTGTCAGCGCGCGAGCAAGCCGAGTCCGTGACCGTGCTCGAATTCAAGAAGCACGCTGCGCGCGACGCTCGCGCCAAGACGCCCCAGCCCGAGCACCACACCGTGATTGTCGTCGGCGGCGGCCAGGCCGGGCTCTCGGTGAGCTATTGCCTGAAGCAGCGCGGGGTCGACCACCTCGTGCTCGAGGGGCGGCGTGTGGCGCACTCCTGGCGCGATGAGCGTTGGGATACGTTTTGTCTGGTGACTCCGAACTGGCAGTGCCAATTGCCGGGCTACCCGTACGCTGGCCCCGATCCGCAAGGCTTCATGCTGAAGGACCAGATCGTCCGCTACGTCGAGGGCTACCAAGCGGCGCACGAGCTGCCGGTCCGCGAGGGCGTCATGGTCGAATCCCTGACGGAAGTCTCGGGCCGCGGCGCGGTGCGCTTCGAGATCGCGACCTCGCAGGGCACGTTCACTGCCGAGCAGGTCGTGGTCGCCACCGGTTGTTACCACCGGGCCCACATTCCCCCGTACGCGAGCGAGCTGCCGGAAGGCGTCGTGAATCTTCACTCATCGAGCTACAAGAATCCTGAGTCGCTCCCCGAAGGTGCGGTGCTCGTGGTCGGCAGCGGCCAATCCGGCGCGCAAATTGCCGAGGATTTGCACTTGGCGGGTCGCCAGGTGCACCTCGCGGTGGGCAACGCGCCGCGCTGCGCGCGCCGCTACCGAGGCAAAGACGTCGTCCTTTGGCTCGACAAGCTCGGCTACTACGACATTCCGATCGAGAAGCACCCGAACAGCGAGCAAGTCCGCGACAAGACCAATCACTACGTGACCGGTCGCGACGGTGGCCGCGACATCGATCTGCGCAAGATGGCGCTCGAGGGCATGAAGCTATACGGGCCGATGAGCAACGTCAGCGGCGGCGTAGGCAGCTTTAGGCCGGAGCTGAAGCAAAACCTGGACAGCGCGGACGACGTGTACCGCAGCATCAACCGCACGATCGACGCCTATCTTGAGAAGGAGGGCATTACCGCGCCTCCCGAGCTGGGCTACGTGGCGCCTTGGGAACCGGACAGCGAGCCCGAGACGCTCGACTTCGCCGCCGAGAACGTGACCTCGGTCGTGTGGTGCGTCGGCTTCTCGTCGGATTTTGGCTGGGTCAAAGCCCCAGTGCTCGACGCTCGAGGCTTCCCGCGCCACCAACGCGGCGTCAGCGAAGTTCCAGGGCTCTTCTTCATCGGCTTGCCCTGGCTGCATACTTGGGGCTCGGGGCGCTTCTCAGGTGTCGGTCGCGACGCGGGCTTCATCGCGGCGCAGATCGCCGAAGCGTTGCCGTCACGCGAGCCCGTCCACCACCTCAGTCAGGATCTCGCCAACGTCGCCGTTTAGCTTCAGGGCGGAGAGCTCGTCCGCGCGCGTCACGCCGCGATTCACGATCACGATCGGAGCGGGAATGCCAGAGTCGGTGCTCACGCCCGCACCGCTCAGCACGGACACGCTTCCCGGAGCGAGCTGCGGCTTCAGCTCGTCGATGCCGACTTCCTGATCGGCGCGCGCGCTCAAGTCCGCGGAGGAACCGCGGGCGGCCTGCTGCTCGGCTGCCGCGCTGCCGGCGAACTACCGCCACCGGATACCGCCGTCGCCGTGTTGACGTTTGCGGCCGCCATACCGGCGTCGATCACCGCCAGGTCTGGACGCGGGAAGTTGACGTAGCTCGTCTTCGCGCTGTGGATGGCGAGCCGCGCAACTTCGCGCAGCACGTCGAGCTCGAGCCCGCGCGATTCGAAGCCCAGCGCCGGCGCCAACGTGAAGCCGCCGACGTCGGCGTCATCACTGATGCGCACGACGGCGTACGAGCCGAGCGCGACTCGCACGATGCGATAAGTTACGCCGGCCAAGTGAACCATGCCTTTGACTTTTCTTGCCATGAATTGGAGCACCTTCAGCGCAGACGAACTTTAGCTGGTGCTGCGCCATTGTCGATGATGCCGCGCCCTCCGTGTCCGATACGTCGCAGCGAGGTGTCATCTTTAGCAATGAATTCGCCCTCAATTGCTGCCTCCGGCCTGCGCACATTCGGCGCTAGACGCGCATATGCAGCGTGTTTATTGCAGGGTGCCGCAAAACGGTCTCACTCACAGGGGTGACACCCCGCGAACGTCAACAAATGACTATGTAAGCCGGCGCGCCGGCGCGGTTGCGCTGCGGCTGTAAGGCGCGCAGGCCGAAACGTTGCGCTGTGCGTGTGACGCGCCATGGCCGCGCGCGCTGGACTAGCTCTGCGCGCTCGCGCTGGTGAGCAGCGAGGTCAGGCGCTGGGCAAACGCGGCTGGGTTCTCCAGCGGTGAGCCCTCGGCGATCAGCGCTTGATCGTACAAGAGCTCGATCCACGCGGCGACACTTTGCGGCTCTGCTTCGCTTCTGCGCTCCAGGTTTTGAATCAGCGGGTGCGCCGGGTTCAGCTCCAAGATGCGCTTCTGCGCGGGGATACCCATCTGCCGGGCCATCATCAAGCGTTCGATGTGCGGCGCCATGCCGCCGTCGGGCACGACCAAGCACACCGGCGAATCGGTGAGCCGCGTCGAGAGCCGTACCTCACCGACCTTGCTGGCGAGCACGCTCTTGAAGCGCTCGACCAACGGCTCGGCCTGCTTCTTCTGCTCGGCCTCGGTGGCGCGTTGTTCCTCGCTCAGGTTTTCTTCGCCGAGCTCGAGGTTCTCGTCCATCGCCGAGACCAGGGACTTGCCCTCGAACTCGCCCAGGCTCGTCACCGCGAACGGGTCGACGCCGTCAGTCATGAACAAGACCTCGTAGCCGCGCTTCTTCAGGCCTTCGAGGTGCGGGCTCGAATCGAGGAAGGCGCGTGAGCTGCCGGTCGCGTAGTAAATGGCCTTTTGGCCTTCTTTCATGCGCGACACGTATTCGCCGAGCGTCGTCAGGCCGGGCTGGGTCGACGACTCGTAGCGTACGATCTTCGCGATGCGTTCGCGGTGCTCGCTCTCGAAGTGCAGGCCCTCTTTGACCACGGCGCCAAAGTCGCTCCAGAACTTGGCGAACACTTCGGCGTCTTTGCCGGCCAACTCCTCGATCATCGACAAGCTGTGGTTCACGACTTGCTTTCTGATCACGCGCACCAGCTTGGAGTCCTGCAAGATCTCGCGCGAGACGTTGAGCGGTAGATCTTCGCTGTCGACGACGCCGCGCACGAAGCGCAGGAAGTTCGGCAAGAGCTCGGCGCAGTCGTCCATGACGAACACGCGCCGCACGTGCAAGCGGATGCCGTGCTTGGCGGTAGGGTCGTACAGATCCATCGGGGCGCGTTTGGGCAGGAACACGAGGCCAGCGAACAGCTGCGTGCCTTCGACCTTGAAGTGACGGTGTCCGAGCGGAGCTTCGAAATCGTGAGTCAGATGCCGGTAGAACTCGGTGTACTGCTCCTCGCTGACCTCGCTCGGTGAGCGTTGCCACAGCGCGCTGGCTTGATTGATGCGTTCGAACGTCGCATCCCCCGGAGCCTCGCCCTCTTTGGCCGCCTTGGCCGGCACTTCGATCTCGATCGGATGGCCGATGTAATCCGAATAGCGCCGCACCAGCTCACGCAGGCGGTTCGGGCTCAGGAATTCTTTCTGATCCTCCTTGATGTGCAGGATCAACGTGGTGCCGGCTTCGGGGCGCTGCGCCGGCTCGATGGTGAACGACTCTTGAGCGTCCGAGCTCCAATGGTACGCCGCGTCTTCGCCGGCGCGGCGCGTGATCACGTCGACCCGGTCGGCGACCAAATACGCGCTGTAGAAGCCGACGCCGAATTGGCCGATCAGCTGCAAGCCTTGGTCGCTCGCTTCGCGCGCTTTTTGGACCTTGTTCAAGAACTCGCGCGTGCCGGAGCGCGCGATGGTTCCGAGGTTCTGTTCCAACTCTGTGGCATTCATGCCGATGCCGTTGTCGGAGATGGTCAGGGTGGAGGCAGCGGGGCTGGCGCTGATTTGGATCTTGAGCTCGCTGTCCGAGGCCAGCTCGGCGTGCGTGACGGCTTCGAAGCGGCGCTTGTCCAGGGCGTCAGAGGCGTTCGAGACCAGC
>DATCFJ010000420.1:0-3325 GCA_036509605.1 Polyangiaceae bacterium
CGTGCGAGCCGCTCGCGAACCTGACTCAAGCCGACTTCGACTTGCTTCACGACGGCCTCAGTTGGCTTGCTTCTTCAGTTCGACGCTGGCGCTGCGAACTCTCAAGCTGTCACTGCTCGAGGCTTGAATGGTGCCTTTGAAACCTTCGCCGTCGCGAGTCGCCACAAGCACGCCGCGCAGCCCGCTCGGGTCAGTGGGCAGAAGCACGACGCGCAGCGTGTCATCCTCGACTTTGCCGCTCGCGAGCTCTGTGCCCAGTGCGCCCTCGCTCGAACCGTCGACCATGCCGTCGTCGGCGACTTGCAGGGTCAGCTTGCCCGGGCCGCTCGACAGCTTGCCGTCGTCCGACTTCCATTCACGGACCGCACCGACGGTGACTTCCACGGGCGCCAACTTCGCTTCGTAGCTACCGGCAAATCCGCCCGAAAACCAGGGTTTTGCCTTGGCCGCTGCGACCGAGGCGGCGGGCGCGGCCGAGGCCTGTGTCGACGCTGACGCGGAGCTGCTGGGCGTCGCGTCGCTCGCGTGCGTCTTACAACCTTCAGTCGAAGCGAGCGCCATGCAAGCGGCAAGCAGTGGCGCCGCGCTCGGCCGACGCAGAATCACGACTGCACCAACTCGCGAATGCGAACGCCGAGCTCGCCCTCGAGATTCACGAGCTCGCCGCGCGCCACCTCCCGACCGGCGACGCGCAAAATCACGGGTTCGGCAATGCGTCGCCCGGTCTCGATCACGTCTCCCGGGCCAAGCTCGGCCCACTCGCGCGCAGTCAGGCTCACTGCGCCGACTTCGACGCGCACGACTACGGGCGAATCGAGCACGGCGTCGGACAATGAAGCATCGGGTTTTCCGGAATCTGACATGAGCTCACCAGGATCCTGCAAGAGCTGGACGGTCTCGCCCCGTAACACGATTTTGCCGTCGCGCGACAGCGTGCCCGCGACGCCCCGATCGTGGCTCGGGGCAGCCAAGACGACTTGGCCTTCGCCGTACACTGAAAGCCACAGGCCTGGGCCGGGGAACCAAGCGTTTCCGGGCACGAAATCAGCGAGCGCGGTGCGCTCAGCCAAGCTCCAGCCCGCCACGACCGGCAGCGCAATCTCGAGCTCTCCGAGGGCGTTGAGCGGGGTCGGCGCTTCGTTTGCGATCTCCGGTAGGCTCAACGCGGCCAGCACTTGGTAAGGCTTGCCCGCGAGCAATGCCGTGGCTTCGACGAACACGTCTGCGGCGCGGATGCGCGCTTCGCCAGCGTCGAGGACATGCACGGCGCCAACGGCACCGCTGCGGCGCGCGACTTCGAGCAGGAGCGCGCTCAGCGCACCGGTCAGCGAATCGTCGAGCGCGCCGTGCGCGGACAGAGCGATGGGCCGACGCAAGACGCGTCCGAGCGCGTTCGTCGCGAGCTCGGGCTCCAGCGACAATGAGCACACGACTCCGTTGCCAAACTCGAAGCCGAGCTCGGCGAGTGGCCGCCGACGCGGCGCATCCGTGCTCACGCGTCGAACGACGAGCTCGGCCTCGCACTCGGTGAGCTCAGCGAGCGCACGGCTCAGCCGGGGCAGATCGAGCAGCGCTTGAACTTGGCGCCGCGCGCGGGCCACTCGGCGCGCGCCGTTCCGCGACACGCTCTCCAGAGCCTTCCACGGGTAGGCCGTTGCGGTGCGGGGGCTCATCGGTCGGCGATGGTAGCTTGCCGCGAGCGTCCTCGCGCGGCATTGCGCACAGCCAAGTTAACTCAATAATTACAATATGTTGGCGCGTTTTCCACAGGCCGCGCACAGGCCTGTGGAAGGGCTGTTGGCTGCCCTGTCGCTCGGTTTCGGAACGGTGATAGCCTGATTCGATGCTGAAACGGCTGGGCCTGTGCCTCGTGGCTTCCTCGCTCGCGCTTTCGGTGGCTGCTGCTGCAGCGCCCAAGAAAGCGGCGGCACCGGGTGGTGCTCGTCGTGACCCGAAGGGCGTGAAGGGCATCAGCCCTTTTCAGGAGGCCGTCAAGAAGGGCGACAACGCGCTTTTGGGTCGTGACTTCGACGGTGCGCTTGCCGCGTATCGCGAAGCGATTGGCAGCGAGCCGGAGAACGCGCTCGGCCAATATCGCCTCGGAGAGGCTCAAATTGCCAAGGGCGATCTACCCGAGGCAGAGGCGGCGTTCGTTGCCGGCCTTCGCTTCGTGGGCGCGGACGCGCCGCTCAAAGCGAAGCTGCAATTTGCGCTCGCCGACCTGCGTGAACGGCAGAAGAACTACGACGACGCGACCGCCAAGTGGACCGATTACCAGACGCAAACCACTGAGCTGAAAGAATCCAAGGGCTTCCCGGCCTCAGCGATCGAGCGCAAGAAGGTGATCGAAGCCTGGAAAAAGCTCAGCGCGGACTCTGCCGAAGTGAAAGCACGCATCGACAAGCGACTGAAAGAAGCCGACAACGCCGTGCGCAAGAGCTCGAAGTAGCGTTTCACGCACGGGCGTCAGCGCACGCGCACTCGCACGCTTTGTGACAGGGCATCGTCCGCGCGGCGCGCGAAACCGAGGAAGTCCGGATAGTCCTTGGGCTGCACGCGACCCGCGGGCAGATTCACGGTCCGCACTAGTGTCAGCTCGGACGGCTTGGCGGTGTCCGCGACTAGCACCGTGCGATCGCCGTTACTGAGCTTGGCTTGAATCGGATCAGAGGCCAGTTCTGCGCCTTTGGGCAGAGCGATGCGCAGGTTGATCTCGCGATGCGTGGCCTCTGCCATGAGCAGCGGCGTTTGACGTTGCGGTAAGGCGGCCAGTTGAGTGACGCGCGGTCCGAAAGGCGGAGCGATCAGTAACATGTCGCCGGAACGTTGAGCGAACCCCGGGATTTTCGCTTTGGCTTTGATCACGAGTGGGCTGTCCAGATCGTCGAAGTGGTCGAGCGCGTAGCTTTGCAGCTCGATGCCGCGCAGCTCGGGACCGAGCAAGCGAGACTCGAGCACGTCTCTTAGTTGCTCTTCGGGGATCTCGGCTAGCGCGTTGCGCAGGCCCATCGCGTATTTCCCATAGAAGCTCTGCTCGAGATCGAGATCCGCCGAGCCATCTAGGTTCAAGTGAAAGGTGCCTTCGTAGCGCACGTTGTCGAGCGCGCCGGCCGCCGGCACTTTGGCCGCCACGGGCTTGTCGTCGGACAGGATGTACGCCGGCATGCCGCGCGCCTCCGCGGACACGTAGCCGAAGGGCGTGTACTTGCCGCCGAAGCTGAGCCAGATCGGCTCGCGATCGCCGCTTACGCGGAGCAGCGGCGCGGTGAACAGCGCGGCTTCTGAAAACGGGCCATTCGGCGGCAAACTAAGGCGATTCTGCGCG
>DATCFJ010000421.1:0-3953 GCA_036509605.1 Polyangiaceae bacterium
GCGGAAGCGCCCTACGGAAGATGACTGTTCGAACATGAAGCAACCCAGCCCCGTGCTCGCCGTCGGCGAGACGACCGATAGTCCCCTGGCCAGTGACGCCCAGCTCTCCTCTCGCGAAGCGCTTCTCCGCTCGAAGCCCGCATCGCAGCACAACGAGACGGGTCGCACGCACGGCATGCCGTTCATCTTTTGGTTGCTCGAGCAAAACGGCGCGCTGCTCTTGGCTGCGCCGACCGTTGTTGCTGCGCTGGTGCTCGCGCTGAGTGGCTTCGGCCTCACGCTGCAAGGCGCGCTGCTGTTCGGCGGTGCTTGGCTGGCAGTGCCGTTGTTCGGTGTCCTGCTGCCGCTGATGTACCTCGTGTACCGCTCACACCAAGCCGACAGCCGCGGCGCCGACTGGAGCGCCTACTTCGGCTTCAAGGACGCGGCCGAAGGCAGCAAGTGGATCGGCAAGAAGATCCCGATGGAGATTTTCTACGAGGCCTACATGGCCGAGAAAATCGACTTCAAGCAAGACGTCTACGAAGTCATGCTGCGCCGCAACCAGCTGTTCAAGTTCTGTTTCACCTGGGGCGACGTGAAGTTCTACTTCCGCGAATTCCTCGGGCAAAACGTGACGCACAGCCAAGCCTCGGACAAGGGCGACATCGCCCACGTGTACGACCGCGGCAACGACTTCTACAATTGGTTCCTCGGCCCGAGCATGACCTACACGAGCGGCATCTTCCGTGATCCGGAGGAGAGCCTCGAAGTCGCGCAGGATCGCAAGCTCGAGACCATCTGCCAGTACGTGCAGATGAAAAAGGGCGACCGCCACTTGGACATCGGCTGCGGCTGGGGTCCGATGATCACGTACGCGGCGGAGCATTACGGCACGGTCAGCACGGGCATCACGCTCGCCAAAGAGCAGGCGGCCTGGGCCAACGAACGCGCCGCGAAAGCCGGCGTCGCCGACCGCGTCAACGTCATCGTCGACGACTACAGGAACCTGCCATCCGAGAAGTTCGACAAGATCACTTGCCTGGAGATGGCTGAGCACGTCGGCATCAAGAACTTCCAAAAGTTCCTGCTGCAAGTGCGCAGCATGCTCAAAGACGACGGCATCTTCTACTTGCAGATCGCCGGCCTACGCCGCTCCTGGCAGTTCGAAGATTTGGTCTGGGGCCTGTTCATGGCTAAATACATATTCCCCGGCGCCGACGCGAGCTGCCCGCTCGGCTTCGTCACCTCGCAAGCCGAGCGCGCCGGCTTCGAAGTCCACCGCGTCGAGAATTGCGGCGTGCACTACGCCGTGACGATCCACAAGTGGTACGAAAACTGGAAGAAGAACGAAGCCGCCATCGTCGAGAAATACGGCCAAAAATGGTTCCGTATGTGGATGATGTTCCTGTCCTGGTCGGTCATCATCGGCGGCCAAGGCAGCTCTACCGTGTTCATGGTCACCATGAGCAAGAACATCAAGAACGACAAGTCCACGGTCTCCCCCGAAGAAGCCAAGGGCGTCGCCTACAGCCGTCGCGATCGCTGGATCGGCCAAAAGCCCGTCGCCACGCAGCAGTAAGCGCGAGCTAACCCCGCGCTCTGTATCAACCCAGGGCTCCGAGCAATTCGGAGTCTTGGGTTTTTTATTGATGGTCACACGTTACGGTAGTTAGCGTCAGTCCCATCACACGGGCTCGTTCCGACTGCGACATTCCGAGCCAAGCAGACCGGTGTGGGTCACAGGTCAGCCGCTTTTGAGTCACCCTCGAGTGTCGTAGCGGGGACGAGCCTGTGCTGACCATGGCCAGACGCTTAAGAAACTTGGCGGGCGTCGCTGCTGCTTAAGATATCGGTGCTGGTGCTGATGCAGAGCCAAGCCAGGCGGCTGCCGTTGCCCCGAGCCACAACGGCAAGCAGAACGCGAGCTCGGGCCAATTCTGTTGCGGGTTTTTCTGAAGCGCATGCATCGCGATAGCCGCAATGCTGCACAGCAGGGTCGCGCTGAGCAGCCAGCGCGAAAGGCCCCAGGCCCAGGCCTTGCCGCGTGCCATGCTCGGCCCCACGACGACGAGTAGCAGCAGCCACGGTGGGAGCAGCAGCACGTTGCAATTGTTGGCTGCGGCAAAATGCCAAGAGATGAAGGTTAGGTAGCACAGGGCCGAGCCCACGAGCCCGAGCGGCAGAGCCAGCGCCATGAACGCCACAGCGAGCACGCCGCGCAGCCGCCCACCGGAGTGTGCCCCGAGCCCAAGGGCCGCGAACAACGCGGCCAACGCGACGCCCACCCGAAAATAGCGACCGATCCAATCCGGCGGCAGGGTTCTCGGTTCGGCGAAGGAAGAAGGCAGCAGCTGGCGTTCGCTGCGCACCAGAGGCAAGGTCTGGCCGCCACGCACGACGTGGGTATCGAGCAGTAGATCGTGCAGACGGCTGGGCAAAAAGCCCTCGTCCCAAAAGGTGATCGGCGAATCCGTGCCGCGACCGATGGCTAGATCGAGCGCCGCGTACAGCGCTGGGTCGTCTGCCACGAGGCGCAACGTGTGCGAGCGAAAGCTCATCCGGGCAGGCTTCTGTGCCTGGGCGTGAATTTGTCCGCCGATCACACGGTCGATCGCGTCCCGTATGCGCGTCGCGCAATTGTCGCGATAGAAGTCGTAGCGGTAGTAGCGATTCTCGGGTCGCTCGTTCTCGCGTAGTGCGCTGTATAGCGCGTTGCGTTCAGGCGGCGTCAGCTCGAGCTCCGAGACGAGCAGTGAGCGCTGCGCCTCGCCGTAGCTACGCAGTGTGCCGCTGAGGCTCTGTACCGATAGCCAATAGGGCAGCTTGCCTTGCGCAGAGTCGAAGAACAGCGTCGGCGAATCGAAGGCGAAGGTGCCGTAGTTGTAAATTTCGTCGCGGCCAGCCGCGGCGTCGTGCACCCAAAGCGCGCTGTGACCGAACTTGGTGAACGGGTGCTCGCCGGCGCCCATGGTGAGCAGCGAGATAGTTAGGGAATCACCGGGTTCCGCGGCGTGCGCCGGCTTGCCCAACAACAGGGCGCCCAGCGTGAGCAAGAGCGCCCCCCAAAATCTCCAAGGCCGCGCGCGCCGGCTCAAGCAACGCCTGTGCTCCTCCCGACCGACGTTAGCCATGGCCCGTTGAACATAACGCATTCCAACCACGACCGTACAACCGCCACTCGAATGAGAATATTTGAACACTGGTTCTCTGCAGCTCTCGTCACACTGCTACGTATGACGGAGCGTCGGAACGTGTGCCAGGTGCCTGCCATGGTAGTCGCGGATGGCGCGACCATCACCATGCTCGCCAACGACGCAGGCAAGGGCGCGCGCCTGGTCGACGAGTGTAACTATGACAACAACACCAGCAGCGTCGTGATCGACGCCTGCGTCGTTCCGAGGCAACTGCTGTCTTCGCGCGGCGGGCCTGCCCGAGCCCGCCGCCGGTTTCACCGGATTTTGGACACGGCGTGGTCCGGGTCGGTACCATTTGCGTTCCCAGGAGGTCGCTCATGAGTCGCCCACCGCTGTCTCGCAAGTTTATCGGCCCGAGCCCCAAGTCGCCGCGCCAATCTTCCCGTCACACCGTCAAAATCGACTGCCAAGTCGTGCGGGAGCGGGATTTTAGCTTGATCGCCGATCGCGTCGTCGACCTGTCGGCGTCGGGCGCGCTGGTGGGCCCGGCTGACCCAGCGCTCACCGGCGAGCGCATCCTGGTTTCGTTCCGCATCCCGCGCAGCACCGTGTGGGTCGATGCCGAAGCCACCGTGAGTCGCGTCGTTCACGGACGCCGCCCGGGCGAATTCAGTCGCGCGCTGGCCATCTCGTTCGATCAGCTCGAGCCGTTGCAACGCTTCATGCTCGAGGAAGCGCTGCGCGTCGTACCACCTTCGCCGCCGAAGTCGTCGCCGGGTCGTCGTAGTAGCCAGTCACTCGTGCGCGCGCTGCTCGACTAGTGTCGTGTCCCAAAAG
>DATCFJ010000422.1:0-10479 GCA_036509605.1 Polyangiaceae bacterium
CTCGTGTGCCTCGCCGCAGCCGGCCTTGGAGAGCTCGGGCGGCGGCGCTTTTCGCGGAGCGACTCCTAGGGCCCGTAGCCACGTGGTTGCGAGCCGGCTAGCCGCGTCGCGCTGCCTCGATGGTCGCGACGTCGATCTTCCTCATCGACATCATCGCCTCGAAAGCGCGCTTGGCCTCACTGCCGCCGACAGCAAGCGCGTCGGTGAGCACGCGGGGCGTGATCTGCCAGTTGAGGCCCCAACGGTCCTTGCACCAACCGCACGCGCTTTCGGCGCCGCCATTGTTGACGATGGCGTTCCAATAGCGATCCGTCTCTTCTTGATTTTCCGTTGCGATCTGGAAGGAAAAGGCTTCGCTCTGCTTGAACTGCGGCCCGCCGTTGAGCCCCAGGCAGGGAATGCCCAGAACGGTGAACTCCACTGTCAAGACATCCCCTTCCTTGCCTCCCGGAAAGTCACCGGGCGCCTTGTGCACGGCGGTGACGCGACTATCCGGAAAGGTCGCGGCGTAGAAGCGCGCCGCTTCCTGCGCGCCCTTGTCGAACCAGAGGCAGATAGTGTTCTTGGGTTTCATGTTGTTGTGCTCCTTGATGTGGCCCCGGGCAGCCGATTGCGAACGCCGTGCCAGACGGAGTCTAGTCGATTCTCAAGCAGCGGAGGCTCGTCGGTGCTGGTGCATTGCGTCGCGGTGTGACTTCCTAGTTACGCGCACCGAACCACTTCGTGAGTGCGGGCGGCTTGCCCGAATCATGGCTTGAGACTCGCGCGAGCGCTGGGGACGGTCTCGCGCCCTCGCGTGGGAGCCGATCTACGTCGGCCTTCCGACGTAGATCGACGTTCTCGCGGGTAGCCTGGACGCTGCCGGAGCGCGTTCTACGCAAGACGTTTGCAATTGGGGCGCGCGCGGAAAGGCTCCGACCCATGCATCGGCCGCGCGAGCGATCGACTTAGCCATTCGCGGGCCGTTAGCGGATGTTCTCCCACCTCGGCGCATAGGCACGCTAGGAAGGGCCAACGCGGTTGGTCTTGCGGTGAAGCGCGACTCACCCGTCGCGCCGACTATGCGAGGCGTCGATGCTCGGACGCGCACAGCATTCCGCCACGCACCGCGGTGCACATCGCCCCGTAATAGAATGCTCGGTCCGTGATTCGCTTGAGAATTCGCCACGACCGCCCGCATGCAGAAGTATCGCGAGCGACGCAAACTGCCCCGCTTCGGAGCGCCCTCGCCGGGGCAGCGACAGCGTACGTGGTGCTCAAGGCGTAATTCCAGCGTGTCTGATTGTGCGTGCCGTCGGGGCGCCGTCCTACTGCCAAGTCGAAGGGCAGCACGCGGTAGCGACGCGAGAATTGTTGACTTAATGGCGCGCGCGGCTAACTTGAGAAACTCTATCTCTTCGGACCCCGAGGGAACGATGCCGCACACCAATCGCTTACTAGCGTTAGGCGCTTTGCTTCCGTTGCTTCTCACCGCGTGCGGCAGCAGCCCCGACGTGCCGAACAACAACCAGCCATTTTCTCCGGACGCTGGCCAAGACTCGACCAACTCCGGGACGGCCAACTCCGGGACGGGCGACTCCGGGACGGGCGGCTCCGGTACCGGTGTCGAAGGCGGAGTCGATCTCAATCTCGGCGGTGGGAGCAATGGCGACGCCGGAGCCACATCAATCGGAAGCGCCGGCGCTAACGATACCGGCCCGACTTGCGGGGACGGCGTCATTGACGCTCCCGAGACCTGTGATGATGGCAACACCAAGCCGGGAGACGGCTGCGACGGCAACTGCCAAACCGAGAAGAATTGGGTTTGCTCGAAACCCGGAAAGCCCTGCACCAGCAAGCCAACGAGCAGCGTGTGCGGCAATGGCGTCATCGAGGAAGGTGAGACTTGCGATCTCGGCACCGCCAATAACGACGGCACGCAAGGGTGCTCCGCAACTTGTCAGACAGTTCCCGGTTGGACGTGCCCGGCGACCGGCGACCCCTGTACGCGAGACGCCTACTGCGGCGACGGCATGGTGCAGACCATCCTCGGCGAGCAGTGCGACGACGGCACGAACAGCGGTCAACAGGGCTGCTCTGCGACCTGTCAGGTGATTACAGGCTGGAAATGTCCGCCAACCGGCGGAGCGTGCTCGGTCGACGCCTATTGCGGCAATGGTACGATCGATCCCGGAGAGCAGTGCGACGACCACAATCGCCGCAGCTATGACGGCTGCTCGTCCACATGCTTCGTCGAAAGCGGCTGGAGCTGTCCGCCCGCAGGCGGAGCCTGTTCGCGAGTGTGCGGAAACGGAGTAATCGACGCCGGCGAGACCTGTGACGACGGCAACTACTACTCTGGCGACGGTTGCTCGAGCACGTGCCAACTGGAAGCGAACTACACCTGCTCGGTCGTCGGCAAGCCGTGCCTATTCACGCCGCCACCTCTGCCGCCGCAGTGCGGCAACGGAGTAATCGAGACTGGTGAAGGCTGCGACGACGGCAACGCTCAGAGCGGGGATGGTTGCTCCAGCACATGCCAACTCGAGGCGGGTTGGAGCTGCCCGGCTGCCAATGCGGCCTGCGTCGCGGCCCGCTGCGGGGACGGTATTCTCGCCGGGACCGAGCAGTGCGACGACGGCCTCGTCGACAACAAGCACGGTTGCAGCTCGACCTGTACGATCATGCCCAACGCCGTCTGTCCAGCGAACGGCGGAATGTGCATACCGATGGCCTGCGGCGACGGAAAAGTGACCGGCACCGAGACGTGCGACGACGGAGTAAACGACGGCAAGCACGGCTGTTCGGCGACTTGCCAAGTGATTGCCGGGTGGCAATGCGCGCTCGCCGGCACGCCGTGCACCCCAGTGTGCGGTGACGGGCTCGTCGTCGGTGACGAGCAGTGCGATGAGAAGGCGGATGTGCCCTGCTGCACGGCAGCTTGCAAGCTGAAGCCCGGGTTCGTCTGCGATCCGAGCAAGAATCCGCATTCGCAGCCCTCGACTCCGTATTGCGGCGACAACGTCGTAGACGGGCCTTCGAACCCCAGCAGCCCAGTGCGCGGCGCCGAGCAGTGCGACGACGGCAACACTCTGCCGTTCGACGGCTGCTCGCCAACGTGCACGAATGAGCCGCTGTGCGGCACGAAGAATACCTACCTCGCGAGTCCGCCGACCGTGGCCTTTCAGTGCTTCGCGCATTGCGGCGACGGGCTCGTGCTGCCGCCGGAGCAATGTGACGACGGCAACGCGCTAGACGGTGATGGTTGCGATCACAACTGCAAGGTGGAGACCATCCCGAACAGCACGACGCCGGCGTGGACCTGCGTGCAACCGCCACCCGGTACGTCCCTGACCCTGCCGGTGATCTGGCGCGATTTCTCGCCCAGAAGTCACCCCCAATTCTCGATCGACGCGCTGGTGAATCGGCGGCTGCCGGGGATTACACAGAGCGCGCTGCAGCCAGTCGCTATCCCGGGGCCGCGTCAGTTCAAATACGTGCCCGGGTACAACACCAGCTACGCTTCTCCCGCCTTCGGCAACGGCCACAACGGTGTCGCCAATTGGACGATGAACGGCCCAGGCTGGGTCTCGGGCTCGGAAGGCTACAAGGCTCCGCCGTGGATGGCCGCTCCCCCCGCGTACGACGTCGTGTGGTGGTCGGACCAACCGGCAACGCTCACCAACGGCAACGCAAACCCGCTGCTCTCGCCGGCGGGTCGCTTCGCACAATGGTACGTGGATGACGCGACCGTGAACATGTCCTACGCGGGCACCATCAACCTACAGCAGATCGCTGGCGGGGCGTTCCAGTACGCTTGCCAGAGCGGCGGCTGCGACAGCGCTTTCCCCGGCAACGACGGCTTCTTCCCGCTGGACGGCAAGGGCTGGGTGCAAGCAGGCAAGGAGACCGCTCGCGACAACGGGCACAACTTCAGCTTCACGACCGAAACGCGTAATTGGTTTGCCTTCAAGGGCGGCGAGCAGCTGGCCTTCTACGGCGACGACGACCTGTGGGTGTTCGTCAACGGCCAGCTCACGCTCGACATTGGCGGCATCCACTCCCAAACGGCGGGTCAGTTCAGCTTGGCGGCCAGCGGTGTGGCGACGGTCTGCGTCGAAAACCTGCCGGGCGACGGTGGGAGCAACCCTGCGGGTGCAACGCCGAACTGCTCTACCGTGAACCTCGGGCTCACGGTCGGCAATGTCTACGAAATCGCTATCTTCAACGCGGAACGCGAGGTCACGCAATCGAACTTCAAGCTCACGCTGCAAGGCTTCAACGGGGCGCCCAGCGTGTGTACGCCCATCTGCGGAGACGGCTACGTGGTCGGCAGCGAGCAATGCGACCGTGGGGCTGCCAACGTTGCGCCGACCGGCAACACCTACGGCGCTTGCACGACCGACTGCAAGCTCGGTCCGTATTGCGGCGATGCCAAGGCCGAAGCGCCGCCTGAAGCGTGCGACAACGGCCTGAACATCGACGCCTACGTCAACCATTCACCCGCAGCACAGATGTGCGCGCCGGGCTGCCTCGAACCGGCGTTCTGCGGGGACGGCATCACCCAGAAGGTAGATGGCGAGCAATGCGACGACGGCACCGCTAACAACCAGAACACCTACGGCCACTGCCAGACGAATTGCAAGCTAGGAGCGCGCTGCGGCGACGGTAGCATCCAAGCCGGCAACGGCGAGACCTGCGACGACGGGCCCAACAATGGCGCGCTGTCGAGCGCTTGCGGCGCGAACTGCAAGAAGAAGTGCGGCAACGGCGTCGTCGACACGGGTGAGCAGTGCGACACCGGGACCGGCGCGACGGGCAACGGTACGGCGAGCAGCCTGTGCGACGTATCTTGCAAGCTCAAGTGCGGCAATGGTCAGCTCGACGTCGGGGAGCAATGCGACGACGGCAAGAACGACGGCAGCTACGGAACCTGCAACTCCGACTGCACGTTCGCACCGTACTGCGGGGATCACACCATTCAGAGCCCGCCCGAGGTCTGCGACAACGGAAATGCCAACGTCAGCACCGCCTACGGACCAAACTCGTGCACCGATCAATGCTTGCCCGGCGGCTCTTGCGGTGACGGCATTATCAACGGAGCCGAGAAGTGCGACGACGGCAAGAATACCGGTATGGCCGGCTCGTGCGCGAAGGACTGCTCGGCGTATGTGCCGACCGTTCAATGCGGCGACGGTATAATCCAGCCTCCGGAGAAGTGCGATGACGGCAACGGCGTCAACGGCAACGGCAGCGCGGCCAGCAAGTGCGACACCTCCTGCCGCTTCAAGTGTGGAAACGGCTTGGTCGATGCCGGCGAGCAATGCGACAACGGCGTGAACGACGGCAGCTACGGAACCTGCAACGCCAACTGCACCCTCGCCGGCTATTGCGGTGACGGCATCAAGAATGGCGGCGAACAGTGCGACAGTGGCGCGAAGAACGTGGCCGTGGCTACGGCGTACGGCGTCAACGTGTGCACGACGGCCTGCAAGTCCGCGCCCTTCTGCGGTGACGGGCGCGTTCAATCCCAGTTTGGCGAGCAGTGCGAAGGCAACAACCTGTGCTCGGCTTGCCAATCAACCGTGCCGAGGTGAACACCCCCGCGCATCGCCAGCAGCCACAAGACGCAAAAATTCCGCTATGACAAGCTCGTCATGCATCCAAGCGCAGCACGCGGACGCTGGGGCCAAAGAGCCACAGCTCTCGGCCTCCTGGCGGTTGGCGCGTGCGCGGCACGGTCAGCGCCGAAACCACCGCCGTCGCTAACTGCGCCAACGCCGACCGCTGCCGCATCCACCCCAACGCCGACTGCGACTTCGATGTTCGACACCGACGCCGCGATCGATACAGCAGGCGCAGAGCCGATCGCTCAACAACCGCGCCACCGGGCCGCGCTCGCGGTCGCCGATCGCCTGCTCGGTGGCGACCTCACCCGAGCAGAACAACACTGCTCGGATCAGCCGCTGGAAAAACGAGAAGCGTGCGTCGACGCTTTCCTAGAACGGCGAGACCAAGAGCGCAGCGCAGAACCTGCCCGCAGCCAGCGCTTCCTCGTGCTGCTCCAGAAATTCGGTGACTCCGCGTGCACTCACGCCGCGCCCGCCAAACACGACGAGTGCGTTCTCAGCGCCATGGACGGGCGGTTGAAGCAGCTCGCAAAAGCCTGCCCGAATGCAACACCGGAGCTGACGCAAGAGTGCATCCGCCGTAGTCTGATCGAGCAGAACGGGCCTTGAGCCGTCTTGACGGCATGGCCGCTGCACAGTGTTTGGATCCCGCAGTCACGACGTCATCACGTGGTCCGGCTTCCAAAGTACGGTGTGCTCTTGGTCGCCACGCATTCGCAGGCGTACAGGAACATGGCGGCCGACCAGGTTTGCCAGTCTCGACCGATGGGCTTACCGGTTTGCGCGCGCACTTGCTCGTTGAAGCCCCAGTCACACTCATTCTCGTGCCAGGGTTTGACGAGCTCGGCCAAGGCTTCGAGTTTTTGTTTCGCTAGCGCGTGGCGTCCGACCGACACGCAGGCTGCGACGTAAAAACCGCAAACGAATGGCCATACGCCGCCGTTGTGGTACTCGCCGGGCTGATTGTAAATCTCGTACCTGGCGCGCCAGTCGTCGTCACCCGGCTGCATGTAGGGGAAGAAGCAGGGCGGGAGTTGGCCCAATAGCTCCCCACGCCCACGCATCTGCTCGCAACTCGTTTCGATGTAATCGATCAGGCTCTCGGCGCGCGCAGGATCGGCAATTTCTGTCAAGATAGCCAGGCTATTGCCGAGCACGTCGCAGCGGTTGTCATGGAAGATCTTGAACGAGCCCGCGGCGTAGTGCGGGCTATTGGGTACGGCCAAGCCCTCGTGCGCGTGCGGCCGCTTTTGAAATTCAGTGATCTCTAGGCGGTTCATGGCAAACTTCAGCTCTGCCGCTTCCTCATGCAGCCCGTACATGGGCAGGTAAGCGTGAACGAGGGCGTTGACGTAGAGTCCGTAGCCGTAGACCCAATGCTCATCGCGCCAGTCGGTCGTTGGCAGTTGCGCGACCATCACGCGATCGTCGGGCGATTGATAGCGCATCCAGGTGATGGCCTTTTGTGCGGCGGCCTCAAGGAACGCGGGCTCGCCCAGCGCGCGGCGGAAAACCGCCAAACCGAATAGGAAGAGCGGTGTGGTATCGCTCGCGCCCAAGTTTTCCGGATCGTGGGCGAGCGACGGGATGTGCCCGTGGGGTGTCTGGTTCTGCGCCAAAGCCTCGAGCGTTTTGCGCATTTGCTCGCGCAGCGCGGGCTTGTTGGTGAGCAGAAACCCAGGCAGTGAGATCATGAGATCGCGCGTGTAAGGCTCCGGATAGCCAAAGCCCGCGGTGCGCGGCAGCCCTGCAAACGGGCCGAAAGCGTTGTGTTCGAGCACGGCGATGGCCGCGCGCTGGGCGGCTTCTACGGTAACGGTCAAGAATTCATCCCCCACCCAAACCGAGCTTGCGGTGGACAATCTCGACGAAGCGCTGTGCGACCTTGCGGTAGCCGTACTCAAGCGCGCGCGCTCGACCGGCCTCGCCCATTTTTCGGCACAGCGCGGGATCGTTGAGCAATGCGCGCAGGTGATCGGCTAGCTCGGGCACGCTAGCGCGATAGTCGACGACGCGCGGGCTTGCAAACTCGATGCGGTGACCCGGCTTGAAGCCAGCTTCTGGCCCCACGGTGGTGCCAGTCGCGATGTTCTCCTTGGCAACGCCCGCGAGCAGCGCAGTTTGCCCGTGGACGAGCGTTTCGAGCATGGCCATGGCGCGGATGCCAATCACCGGTTTGCCGCAAGCGCCCGCTTCGACCTGCCCCATACCGAACCCCTCGAGCCGCGAAGGTGCGGCGTACACGTCGCACGCCGAGAGCAGAAAGGGCATGAATTGTCGCGACACGCGGCCACCGCAGAAGAGCACCTTGTGCAGAATGCCGAGCTCTTCCGCGAGCTGCAGATCTAACGCATTCTGTTTGTCGGTACGCGGTTGCTCCCAGACCTTGCACACGTAACGATAGTCCGGGATCCGATCGCCCAGCAAAGCCAGCGCGCGCATCACCTCTCGCCCGCCCTTGGAGGCGGCGTCGCCGCCGATGGTCAGAATCAAGAGCTGGTCCTCGCGCACGCCGAGGGCTACGCGCGCGGCGATGACTCGTGGGTCGCCCTTCGGGTAAGGGATGAAGCTGTCCGTGTCGCAGCCCACGGGCAAGACTTCGATGTTGTCCCCCGAGATGCCGTCTCGTACATAGACGTCTTTGACCCACTGCGAAGTCACCAGCATCAGCGGCAAGTTGCTGAGGGTCTCGCGGTAGTTGACCACGTAGCCGTTGGCGACCAACCATGGGATCGGCAAGACGCCGTGCTGCTGCGCATGCAACACCAAGTGAGGGGTCATGCCCCAGTAGCCAATGCCCACTACGGCGTCCGGCTTGAACCAGCTGTAGTACCATTCCTTCTCCAACGCTGATTCCAGGTGCGCGGCGCGCGCGTCGACGCCGAGCTCGAGCAGCCCCCGCAACAGTAAATCGCCCTGAGTGGCGAGCCCACCGGGCGGCGGAGGGTAGTCGAACAGTAGAAGAATCTTCATTGGGTTCGCCGTTGTTCGAGCCAGCTCGTGGCCTGCTCGGTCGTCGTCACGCGAAAGAAGCCTTCGTAGCGCGGCGTGACACGCGCCTCCCAGCTCGCCTCGGCGAAGCCGTACTCGTCAGTGATCAGGCGCTGCTTTCGCTGCCACACTTCACGCGGAAGCTCGAACAGGATATCGGCGCTTGCGATCGCGCTCGGCAAGCGGCTTCCGCCGTGGTCGTCATAGGCGAATAGCCAAACCTCCGGCGCGGACAGCGTTCCGCGCAGCCACAGCCGCAGCACTGCCCGCGCCACATCCTCGTGGCGCAGGTGGCGAGTGTATTCGCCGAGCGGCGAGTGCGTGAGGATGCGATCGAAGTGGCGGCTGGGCAGGCACTCCAAGAGCGCTTGTTCGAGAAGCTCCTCCGCGAGCGGCGACTGCTCCGGGCCATCATCCAGGTCGGCCATGGCGCCACGCGCCCCAAGGCGTTCCAACACTCGATAGAATTTGGGCGCGCGATCGGCGTCATGCGCGCGGCAAGCACACCAGACGAAGGGCGCCCAGCTCGTCTCCGAAAGCAGCGTGCCACCCGCCCAAAGCGTTTCATCGTCCGGGTGCGCCACCAAGACGGCCACCGACTCGCGCGCCGCCATGAATATCGTTTTGCCCCCACGGCTCCGCGCACTCAAGCGGCATTTTCGCCACGCCATTCTATTTGGAATCGGAGACGACTCCTCAGGCCGTAGCGCGCACGCTCAAGTTGCGCAAAGCGCGGGACAGATTGGTAAACAGCCGATTCAAGTTCAGCATGGTGTCGGCTTCGGAGTCGCCCCAGGCCCAGAAGGAAATCATCAGCTGGCTGCCTAGCTGCTGACCGTTGCTTTCGGGCAACGCCACGTAGGGAGTTGGAACGAGCGTCGTGCCCACGAGGCCCCAGACAAACGCTTCATCGAGCTCTGCGAGGCTCGAGTGAAGAGCATGCTTCAAGGATGCCAGCGACGCCTCGATCGTGTTTTGTTCGAGCGAGCGAAAGAGCAGCATCAAGCGACCAGAACAGCCAAACGCCTTCGAGATCTCTGGCTGATCGTTATCATGTGGGCCGGTGAACTCGCAATCATTGGTCTCGAACGCGCTGCGTGCGTGGTTTAGCCGCTGCAGCAGCGCGTAGAACGTCTCTATGGCGCCATAACGGCTCCAGGGGATGAAATCCTCGAGCACGCTTCGAATCAACTCTGGCGAAGTCGTAAAGTCGTAATAGCGCGCCGCAAGATCCGTCGTGCTCTCGTGCCACGGATGCGAACGCAGCTCCGGAAATACTCCGCCCGCGTATTCGCACGTGTTCATCGTCGCAGCCTACCCCCGAACCTCGCCAGCGCCCAAACGCCGCTAGGCCGCGAATCAAGCGGGCTCGATGATGATCAGGCCGGGAAAGTACGTGCGGTAGCGCGCCGCATCACGGGTCAGCAGCGCCATGCGGCCAACGACCGCGTGCGCGCCCACGTAGAAATCAGGCATTGGTGAGCGTTTGGTTCCGCCTCGCTTCCGGTACGCGAGGAACACTGGCCCTGATTTCTTTTGCGACGGCGTTCGGCTGCTTGACCGGCGCAGCTGGCCACCCAATGCTCGCCTCGTGCCGAGCCACCCCGCTCGAGACAGCGCTCGAGAAGAGGGAATCGCGGAGATCCCATGATCGTGGACGAAACGACGAAGCGCCTCACTTACCACGGCGTACGCGAGCGGCTCGCCGCGTTGCTCGAAGGCGAAGACGACTTCATCGCCGCGCAAGCTACCGTTGTCTGCGAGCTCCACCACGCTTTCGACTACTTCGACTGGACCGGCTTCTACCGCGCGCGCGGCGCGGACCTGCTCGTGATCGGCCCCTATCAAGGCACGCACGGTTGCCTGCGCATTCCGTTTT
>DATCFJ010000423.1:0-5090 GCA_036509605.1 Polyangiaceae bacterium
CGACGCCAGCAGCCTTCAGTTCGGCCACTTTTTGGCCCTTCAGCTTGTCGACCTGAGCGCGCAGGATAACATCGGGATCCTCGACAATGGCTTCTACGAGGCCAAGCACGTCGAGCGCGTAGCTTGGACTGTCGGTTGGTAGGCGCTCCACCGCGTCTACTACGTACAGACCCAGGGCTTGCAATAACGAGAAGTTCTCTTGCAGCTCGGCGTTCAGGCGGATGCCGCCACCTTCCGCCGCGGAGCGAAACTCGATCACGCCGGCTTGCCACAAAGAGCGCAGCAGCTCGAGCGCGTATTTCTTGTGCTGACGCTTGCGCGGCGGAGGCTCGAGGCTGTCTTTGACCAAGGCCTTCATCGCCGCGCAGCCACCTTGCGGGCGACCGAGCACTGACAAGAGCATGCCGTGGCTGATCTGAAAGCGCGCCGCGAGGGGCTCCGGATCGGAGTTGACCAAGCGTTCGAAGATCGCCTTGTCCCAGTGCACGTAACCCCACTCGGGTGGCTTCTTGCGCACGAACTTCTTCTTGTGGGCAGACGCGGCCTTTGCTTCCAAGCGCAGGTTCTCGACCGTGTGCTCGGGCGCCAGTGCGACCACGTAGCCCGCTTCGTCGAAGCCCTTGCGGCCCGCCCGGCCGGCAATCTGCTGAAAATCGCGCACGGTCAGGATGCGTACTTTTTCGCCGTCGTATTTACACAGCTTGGTAAACAGCACGGTGCGAATCGGCACGTTGACGCCGACGCCCAGGGTGTCGGTGCCGCAAATGAGCTTGAGCATGCCGCGCTGGGCGAGCTTCTCGACCAGCAAGCGGTAGCGCGGAAGCAACCCCGCGTGGTGAATGCCGATGCCGTGGCGCAGCAATTTCAGCATCTCCTTGCCGTTGGGACTGCGGAAGCTTTCGCCCTGCAGCGCCTCGGCCAGCTGTTTCTTCTCTTCTTTGCTGCAAAAGTCCAGGCTGAGCAGGCTTTGGGCTGCTTCGGCCGCGCCGCGTTGCGTGAAGTTGACGATGTACACCGGTGCGCGCCCCTGAGTGATCAGGGTCTGCGTGGCCTCCTGCAGCATCTTCTCTTGGTATTCGAAGTGCAGGGGGACGGGCCGTTCGACGGAGCGTACGGTCACCACTTCTGCGCCGGTGCGCTTCGTGATCAGGTTTTCGAACGCGCTGACGTCTCCCAACGTGGCGCTCATCAAGATGAAGCGCACTTGCGGCAGCGTGAGCAGCGGTATCTGCCAAGCCACGCCGCGCTCCTTGTCCGAAATGTAATGAAACTCGTCCATCACGACGTAGTCGACGTCTGCTTCTTTGCCGTTGCGTAGGGCAATGTTGGCCAGAATCTCGGCGGTACAGCAGATCACTGGGGCGTCGCGATTCACGGTCGCGTCGCCCGTCATCATGCCGACGTGTTCCGGTCCGAGCTCGCGGCACAGCGCGAAGAATTTCTCGCTGACCAACGCCTTGATCGGGCACGTGTAAAACGAGCGCCGCCCCTCGCTGAGTGCCTTGAAGTGAACAGCCGACGCGATCAGGGATTTGCCCGAGCCGGTCGGCGTATGCACGATCACGTTGCTGTCGCTCATCACCGCCAAGATCGCTTCTTCTTGGTGCGGGTACAGGGTGAGCCCCGCCGCGGCCGCATAGCGAAGGAAGCCTTCGAGCGCCGCATCGGCGTCGGCTCCGGGAGGCGGCAGGCAGGCGTAAAGTGGCGGAACGGCAGACATTCTCGCCCGGGGCATGTCAGCTGCGCGTTTCGGACGCAACCGCTGCTTGCAGAGTTGGGCTGCAAGCCCTCGATCTGTCGGTAGGAACCGCGCTGGTCGGCCCGCTGGGCTGTGACGCCCAGCGGGCCGACTAGCGGCTACCGTGTGGCGCGGCCTAGGCCCGCGTCACATGCACTTCCCGGCCGTGCACGTCTGACCCGCGTTGCAGCGATTGTTGCAAGTGCCGCAGTGGTAAAAGTCCGTCATCGTGTTCGCGCAAGCGCGGTTGCACGCTGTCAGACCCGCCGAGCAGGCTGCTGTCTGGCATTTACCCGCTTCGCAGTCTTGCTGGGCCGGGCAGGCCGTGGCGCATGCGCCGCAATGCTGCGGGTTCGAGGTCGGATCGACGCATTGGAGGTTGCACTCCAAGCCGCCGCCTGCGCAACCGCACTTGCCGGCGACGCACGCTTGGCCGAGCCCACAGCGAGTTCCACAGGCGCCGCAGTCGGTGGCACTCGTCTGTAGGTCGATGCACTGATTGGCGCCTCCCGGTCCAGGGCCGCCACCGCCGCCGCAGGTCGTGAGGCCAGCGTCGCAGGTGCAAGCGTTGTTCGTGCAAGTGCCCTGGGGTGCGGTGCAGTTGCCGTTGGCGAGACACTGCACGCAGAAGCCGCCGGGCCCGCAGTACGGCGCGTTACCGCCGCAGGTGGCGTTGGTCGTACAGCCCGCGACGCACTGATGCGTGGTGGTGTTACATTCTTGATTCGCGCCGCAATTGGCTTTCGCGAGACAGGCCACGCAGGTGCTGGTCGCCATGTCGCAATACGGGCGGTTGGTACCGCATTGCTTGTCCGCGGTACACTGCACGCACGCGTTCGTGGTGGTGTTACAGGCGGGGCGGTTCATGGGGCAATTCGTGTCCGCAAGGCACGCAACGCAAACGCCAGCCGGGCCGCAGTACGGCGTTCCCGCACCCGCTGAACACTGGCCATCGCCCGTACAGGCTTTAGCGGGCGCGCCAGCGGCGCCGGCCGTACCTGCGCCAGCCGTGCCTGCGCCAGCGGCGCCGCCGGTTGCCGCGCCACCCCTGCCCGCGCCGGCCGTACCCGCGCCGGCCGTGCCGCCGGTCGCGGTCCCGGCGCTACCACCGGTTGCTGCGCCGCCAGTGTTGTCGCCGGCGACAGCGCCCGCTGCGCCGATGTCACCAGCCGCGCCGATGTCGGAGCCGCCCATGCTGTTGCCGGACCCGCTCGTCCCGGCCGCGTTTCCCGCGGTACCGTCGTTGCTCCCGGCTTCAGAGCCGCCACCTGTGCCGGCGGTTGACGAAGAAGAGTCCGAGCTCGACCCGCCGCACGCCACCGCCAGGAAAGCCCCGACTGTGAGACAACTAACTACACTCGCTACACGCCTGATGTTCATGGTCACGCTAGCTCCTATTTTTCTCGGACTAAGTCGGCAAACCGCGCCGGCCGCGATGCGATTTGCCCGAGCGGCTCCCGAAGGTCAGTACCGCGTGACCTAATAGTGTTCCGTCGCAGGCGGAGCAGGCGCCGCGCCGCAAAGTCGTGAGGTGCAGAGCAGGTGCAGAGCGCAAAGCGCGTGCGATATTCCGGCAGTATTGAAATCAAGTCTGCGATCAAATAAGTAGACCCGTTTGTCGCCGTCCCTCCCACCACCGCGCGATTTTCCGGACGTCGAGTCTTGGGCGGAGCATTACGTCCTGAGCACGAAGCTCAGCGACAAGCTCTGGCCTGCTTCACCGCCAGCGTGCTTTCGTGAGCGAGCCGCGCCGCTGCGCTTGCAACAACCGGGTCGGCCGGTAGAGTTTCGACTCGCGCGCCGCGGCGAGCGCACTCCGAAGCTCGAGGCTTTGAAAGAGCCCCAGTATCGCGCTCGCGCGATGCACGCGTTTTTTCATCACGAGCTGCAGGCAGCCGAGCTGATGTGCTGGGCGCTCTTGGCGTTTGCCGACGCCGAGGTCGCCTTCCGCAAGGGGCTGCTCGCGATCTGTCTCGATGAGATCCGGCACATGCATCTCTATCGGGAGCACATCGAGCTGTTGCGCTTCAAGATTGGCGATTTTGGCATTCGGGACTGGTTCTGGAAGCGCGTGCCGACGTGCCCGACGAAGCTCTCTTTCGTGGCTGTCATGGGCATGGGCCTCGAGGCCGCGAATCTGGAATATGCGGGCGACTTTGCCGCGCGCTTTCGGGCGGTCGGGGATGAAGCGGGCGCGCTGATCCAAGAGCGCATCGCCGACGAGGAGCTGATGCACGTCGGTTTCGCGACGCGCTGGTTCGCGCGCTGGACCGGTGGCTGTGACTTCGAGACCTGGGCGGCGGAGCTACCGGCTCCGCTCTCGCCCTGGGTCATGCACGGCAGCCCGATCGCCGAGAGCGCGCGTCAGCGCGCAGGCATGAGCCGCGAGTTCATCGCTGCGCTTGCCGCATATGTTCCCGAGCCCAAGGGGCGCAGGCCAGCCGGTGCTGCGCGTTCGGAATGACGAAGCATGCCTGGGTGCTCAATCTGGATGCCGAGCTCGAGCTCGCTCGCTTGGACTTCGCGTACGTGCCGCGCCTCAAATTGCTCCGCCAGCTCGCTCAATTCGGACAAGGCTCGCGCGAGCTGCTCGGTCCGAATGACGTGCTCGTCCAGCCGGGGACCGCGAGTTTGTCGGGTTTTGTGGGCCGCGCCTGGTGCCCGACACCGCTTTCGCTCGCCCAGCTCGCGGCCGCAGGGGCGAGCCCTGAACCGCACCCGGACGCTGGTGTGCTGCGCCGCGTGAATCACCGATTGTTCGCGTTCGAAGTGGGTGGGGGATTGCCGGAGCAGCAATACTTTAGCGAGCGCGCCCCGCTCGAGGCGCTGCTGCGTCGGGGTGACAAGCGCTGGCTCTTGAAGCGTCCGCTGGCCTTCGCGGGCCGCGGACAAATGCGTTTCTACGGGGCCATCAGCGATAAGCAATGGTCGTGGCTGGACGTCTCGCTCGCCCAAGACGGTCTGATCGTCGAACCTTTGGTCACGCCGACCCTCGAGCTCAGCGTGCACGGCTTCATCTGGCGTGACGGGCGTTACGAATTAGGGCGGCCGTGCGTTCAACAAGTGACCGAGCGGGGCGTGTTTCGCGGTGTGCGTCTGGCTGAGCCTGCCGAGCTTGCGCCGAACGAGCTCTGGGCCCTTTCGGAGCGCGCGGAGGCGGTCTCGAAGGCGCTCATAGCGGCCGGCTATTTCGGCCCGTTCGGGATCGACGCCTATCGCTACGAGCGAGACGGCGAGCGCGGCTTTTGCGCACTCAGTGAGATCAATGCCCGCTACACGATGGGCTTCGCGGTCGGCTTCCCGAGGAATCCGAGCGAGCTACGAATTGTATAATACGACTTGATCACGGCTA
>DATCFJ010000424.1:0-2335 GCA_036509605.1 Polyangiaceae bacterium
CCTCGCGGTCGGGTTGACCGGAGCGTTCTTGGTGAGCCAGGTGTTTGGTGCGCACATGGCCGCACATGGCGGTGGCGTGATCGTGAATATCGCTTCTGATCTGGGGGTAATTGCGCCGGACCAGCGGATTTATAGGCGTCCCGGGCTGGCTGAATCAGAACAACCCGTTAAACCAGTTACGTATTCGGTCGTTAAAGGAGGATTGGTGATGTTTACCAAGTACCTCGCGACCTACTGGGCGGAGCAGAACGTGCGCGTGAACGCGCTCGTCCCGGGTGGCGTGTACGCGGGCCAGCCCGACGACTTCGTCGAGCGCCTCAACAATTTGATCCCGATGGGTCGCATGGCAAGGCGCGACGAGTATCGCGCGGCCCTAGTTTTCCTGTGTTCGGATGCGTCGTCGTACATGACGGGTTCGAATCTGATCGTGGACGGAGGC
The DNA here is from genome assembly GCA_036509605.1 of Polyangiaceae bacterium. Lineage (GTDB taxonomy): Bacteria > Myxococcota_A > Polyangia > Polyangiales > Polyangiaceae > PMG-095. The sequence goes on from DATCFJ010000424.1 coordinate 440, forward strand.
CGAACATGTTGGTGAATCCTATCGAGCTCTTGGCGCTGGATATCGATGGCGTGATCACCGACGGTAAGATTTGCCTCGGTGCACACGGTGAGGAAACCAAGGGTATCGCTTTTCGCGATTTGGACGCGCTCGCCAAAGCGCGCCGAGAAGGGCTCAAGCTCGCGCTCGTCACGGGTGAAACTGGCGCGTTGCAAGCCGCGATCGCCGAGCGTTTGAATGCCGATCTCGTGCTCTCGGGCGCCAAGGACAAGGTTGCTGCGCTGCGCACGCTGTCTCAAGAGATGGGTGTCGCACTGTCCGCCGTCTGCTTCGTGGGCGACGCTGAGCGCGACGCGCTGGCATTCTCGATGGTCGGGCTCGCGCTCTGTCCGTCGGACGCTTCGCCCGCAGCGCGCGGCAAGGCGCATCGCGTGCTCGAGTCGCGCGGCGGCGAAGGCGCAGTCGCCGAGGCCGTGGATTTGGTGCTCAGCATCAGGAACACGCAGAAACGCATGCCCGAGCACGAGCGTGCGCTGAAACGCATCGTCGAAGACAGCATTCGCGCGCATGAGAAGCTGCTCGCCGAGTCACTTTCAGGGCTCGCCGAGATCGCCTGTGTGCTGGCCAACGCGCTCCGCACCGGGCACAAGATCTTGTTTTGCGGCAATGGTGGCAGCGCAGCTGACGCGCAGCACGTCGCGGCCGAGCTGGTCGGGCGCTTCGCGATTGAGCGCGAGCCGTATCCCGCACTCGCGCTCACCACAGACACTTCGATCCTGACCGCCGTCGGCAACGACTGGGATTTCAAGGACGTCTTCGCGCGCCAAGTGCGCGCCCACGCCCGCACTGGCGATATCGTGGTCGGTATCAGCACCAGCGGGCGCTCGCCGAACGTCGTTCGCGCCCTGGAAGCTGCGCGCGAAAAGGGCGCCATTGGCATCGCGTTTACCGGCCGCAATGGCGGTCCGATTGCCAAGGCGGCCAAGCTCGCTTTCAAAGCACCCGAAGCCGCCACGCCGCGCGTTCAAGAACTGCACATCCTGGCCTGGCACGGTATCTGCGAAATCGTCGAGGCCGCGCTGGTTGCAGAACGCTCCACGGGGCTTGCCGAAACCGGTAGCTGAAAGCGCGACTCGCCGGCGCGCGTGTGACTTTTGTCGACCGCGCGCGTCGTCGTCTGCAAAGTATTCCTCGCAGACGGCGCGCCCAGTGTCTTCACGGAGCGCTTTTCATCCAGCAGCATCGCTGACGACGCGACGGGCGTCGCTGAAACGGTCGGTCAGCGAATCGTCGCTAAAGTGCTCCGCTGAGCTCGGTCAGGCTTCGGCAGCCAGCGCGAGCTCGGCCACGGCTTCGTGTTTCGGTGCAAGAGTGAGTGCGTAGCGTGCTTCTACCGCGGCATCGCTCTTGCGCCCGTCGGCGAGCAGCAGCCAGCCGAGTGTGACGTGGAACTCGATGCCGAGCGCGTTGCCGTAGCCCCGCAGACGCTCGAGCACTTGAATCGCGAAGGGATAGTTCTGCTTGGCGGCGGAGACGCGCGCCAACGCTGTCGCCACATCCGGATCGTCGGGAGCAAGGTTCGCCGCCACGCGCCAGGCGTTGAAGGCGTCGGGATGCGCGAGCTGCTCGGCAGCTAGAGCCAGCATCCTGTTTGCGGCCGCTTGGGTCGGGTCGCGCTTCACCGAGTCGAGCGCAAGGCGCAAGGCGTCGTCGAGCTCGCCGGTCGCCAGCGCCACGCGCGCCAAACCGGAGAGTGCGCGACCGTCGTCGCGATTTAGTGCATTGGCTTCGAAGTAGCAGCGCACGGCGATGTCACCGTCGTTCGCGGCGAAGGCCGCGTCCGCCTCACCGAGCAGCGCCTCCAATTGCACATCCTGGCGATCGCTGCGGCGTGCACGTGAAAATTCGCGGCGGGCG
>DATCFJ010000425.1:0-4605 GCA_036509605.1 Polyangiaceae bacterium
CGTCCGCCGGCGAGCGCCTCGAGCCACGAGCTACGCAGGTCCTCCGGGCGGTCGATGACTAGCGCGAGTGCGCCGCCGCTGAGCACCCACGACACCAGCGCGTCGAGCGCGGGCGGTGGCATGTTGGATATCGTGCGTCCGGAGGCCAAGACGACGGTCGCGCTAGCATAGCCTGCGGCCAAGTCGGGCAGCACGGGCTCGCCGGACACGATATTGATCTGCGGGGTCGTCACGGACAACGCGCCGCCGCCGTAGCTGTAGCTCATGCCACGCCGCCGGATGGGCATGGCTTGTGCGCTCAGCACGGCCGCAAGCCGACTCGGCACGCTGAGATCGAAGAGCAACGGATCGAGCACTCGCACCGGCGCCACTTGGCTGAAGCCAAGCTCGCTCCCTTTGTCGTCGACGGCCACCACTTTGGCCCCCATGCGCGTGACCAGGCCGTGACTCGGCAAGAGCAAGCTCACTCGCCCCTTGGGCGCGAGCGCGAACGGCACACGCGACAGCGCGCGCGGCGCAGCGCGCCCCATGTCCAGCGAGCGCAGCTCCAAAAAGCCGCCCAACGACCGGGAATCATTGCTCTCTAGATGAACGTACACTTCGCCCCAGCCGTCTACCGAGGGGCTATTGCCGCCGAGTACCGGCACCGCTTCGACGGTCAACGAGCTCTGCGCTGCCGCCGGCTTCGACCACAATGAGACGGCGAGCAGCGCGCACAGCAGCGGCAGCAAACGAGCCAGCCGAACGAGCCGCTGCACGCTCACACCCCTTGCGCCGCGCGCTCGACGGCTTCCGGCCGAGTCAGCACGCTGGCCAGAAGCTCGCGCACGATTTGATCGCACGACACTCCGTCGGCCTCCCCCTCGAAGCTGAGCAAAATGCGATGGCGCAGCACGGGCGCCGCGGTCTTCTGCAGGTCCGCGAAGGCGACGTGGGCGCGGCCTTCGAGCAGGGCGACGGCCTTGGCCGCCAGCACGAGTGACTGCGCGCCGCGCACGCCAGCGCCGTAACGCACCGTACGACGTACCAGGGCCGGCGCGTCCGCCGCGTCGGGCGCGCTGGCGCTGACCAAACGCGCGGCATAGCGCAGCACCGGTTCGGCGACGGCGATCTCGCGACACAGCGCCTGCAGGCCGCGGACGTCTTCTTGGCTGAGCACGCGCTCCGGCTCGCCGACAGGCTTACCCGTGGTGCGCGCCAAGATCTCGGTCAGCTCGTCTTCGTTTGGGGTCGGGACGGACACCTTGAGCAAGAAGCGATCGAGCTGGGCTTCTGGGAGCGGATACGTGCCTTCCATCTCGATCGGATTTTCGGTGGCGAGCACGAAGAAAGGCTCTTCCAGCTTGTGACGAATGCCGGCGATGGTCACCGCGTGCTCTTGCATGGCTTCGAGCAGCGCGCTTTGCGTCTTTGGCGTGGCGCGGTTGATCTCGTCGGCGAGCACCACCTGGCCGAAGATTGGGCCTTTGTGCAACTCGAAGCGCCCGGCTCGACCTGCCGCGCCGGCGTCCATCACCAGCACGTTGGTGCCGGTCACGTCGCTCGGCATCAGGTCGGGCGTGAATTGGATGCGCGAAAAGCGCAAATCCAAACACGACGACAGCGTGCGCACGAGCAGCGTCTTGCCCAAGCCGGGGTTGCCCTCGAGTAGCACGTGCCCGCCGGCGATCAAGCCCCACAACACTTGTTCCACCACTGCGTCTTGGCCGACGATCACCGAGGCGATCGCGCGCTTGAGACGGATGCTCGTGTCACGGGCTAGCGCAAGGCGCGCTTCGAATGTGGGCGTGGGCGTCGTGTCCGGCATCGGGTTCTGAGCTTCGGAAAGAGACCGGAGCATATCTCAATCACGGCTCGAAGTAGCGCCCCACTTGCTCGCGATATTCCTCGGGGATGTCTGCGTGATCGACCGCGCCGACTTCTATTTGACGCGCCCCCTTGTCGCCTAAGCTGCCCGTACCGAGTTGATTTGCGGTTTCGCCGGCTCGTGCGGGCGCGCGGCCGAGCGTTGCGCCGTGCATGGCAGCGCCGGCTTGCAAGCGCGCTTCGGCCTTGGAACGCAGCTCTTTGCCGGCGACCTCGGGCGTAGAGCCCTTGTGATCGCCGGTGCCCGTGTCGTGCTCGCTGCCCGGTGCCCCGCCAGCCTTACCGCCGCTCTTGTCCGAACCAGCCTTGCCCGCGCCACTGCCCGGTGAGTCGTCGCCGCTCATTGGGATGGGCATGGCTCCGAGCCCGCGCTCTGCCTCCGAGCCACCGTGATCGGCATCGCCGAGCCCTTGTTCGCGCTCGGAGTCTTCGCTGCCTTCGGGTTTCGCTAGCTCCTTCAATTGCTTTTCGAGTGACTCGACTCCGTCGTCAGTGCTCAGGCTCTTGGCTAGATCCTCGAGTTGCTTCTTTGTCATGGGCGCGGCCGCGCCGCCTTCGTCCTGCAGCTGCTTTTGCATGCGCTCGGCAAGCCGTTTGCGTTCTTCTGGGGTTAAGCCTTCGAGCGCGCGCTCCAGGCCTTGTTCCAGGCGCTGCTCGGCTTTCGGATTGCCGGAGCGGCCGAACTCTTTCAGGTCGTCTTGGGCTTCGGGCGAGAGCTTGCCCTTCATGCTTTGCGCAAGCTCGCGCAGCGCGTCGGCGTGCTCTTGTCGGCGCTCGAACAGGCGACGCTCTGCGTCCAGCGCGTCCGCCAGCCCCTTGGCGCCTTTTTCGCGCGCCTCCTTGGCCGCCTCTTCCAGGGCTTCCTTAGCGGCCTGCCGATCCGTGCTTTCAGCGCGATTGGCGAGCTTCTGCATCTCCTCGTCGAACGCGGTCAGATCGCCGTTGCCGAGGGCTTTCTGCGCGTCTCGTAAGGCCTTGTTGCTACCGAAGGCGCGCAGCGCGGCGTCGAGGCCGGGGCGGTTCTGCTGATCACCGAGCTTGAGCCGCTCGGCCGCGATGCCGTCGCGCAACTTGGCGATCTCGGACAGCGCTTCGCGCTTTTCCAGCCCCTTCGCCAGGCTCTCGCGCAGCTTGCGGGCTTGCTCCGCGAGCTTCTTGAGGCGCGCGTCTTGCTCTGGATTTTGACCGCGCAGGTGGTCGAGCGCTTCGATGCGTTCGAGCCCTTTGAGGTTTTCGATGCGCACCCGCTCGGCGCCTGGTGCAACCGCTGGGGGCTTGGGCGCAGGCGGTAAAGGTAGCAGGCTGACCGCTACAATGGCGGCAGCGGACACGGGTAGCGCCACATGCGAGCGTGACCAAAGTTGCGGCCGGACGCGCGTTGGATCGGCGCTGCCCAGCACGCTGGCTGCGCGTTCGACGACGTGCGAAAGCGCAGGCTCTTCCGTCTCGTTCGAGGCGAGTGCACCGAGCGCGGTCGTCAACGTTTCGTGGCTGCCGAGGCGCGCGTCGAGATACAGCGCGACGTCACTGTCCGACCAGCGCCGACGCCCCGCCCAAAGCGCGCCCGCAGCCGCTCCGAACGCACCCAGCCCGGCCGCGAAAGGACGCAGCTCGCCGAGCCGGATCGCCCACAAACCGAGCGCCCCCAAAGCGCCGAGCGCGAGGCCCAAGCCGCCACCCGTTAGCGCTTGACGAAGCGCATGACGACGATGCACGCGCGCCGCGAACGCCAAGAACGAGCTGTGGAACTGCCTGCGAAACTCGCTCTGTGCCTGAGCTGCCACCTAGCGCCAGAGCTTAGCGTTCTTTAACTCCGTCGGCCAGGTGGTAGGCTTGGCTATGCCGCTCGGCCCGCACCATGAATGAAGCCAAGATTACCGTGCCCGCGCTCCGCCTGCGCAAGCAGCGCGGGCCGAAGATTGCCGTGCTCACGGCCTACGACGCGACCATGGCCCGTTTGCTCGACGAAGGCGGCGCCGACGTGCTCTTGGTCGGGGATTCGCTGGGCATGGTCGTCCAGGGGCTGCAAAATACGCTGCCCGTAACGGTCGACGAGATCTGCTACCACGGGCGCGCCGTGGCGCGTGCCGCGCAGCGCGCGCACGTGGTCGGTGACATGCCGTTCATGAGCTATCAGTCGTCGCTCGAGCGCGCCTTGGAAAGCGCAGGTCACATGCTCAAGACGGGCGGCTTCGAGGCCGTCAAGTTGGAGGGCGGCGTGGCGTTTGCGGAACACGTTCGCGCTATCGTATCCGCCGGCATTCCGGTCATGGGTCACGTGGGGCTCTTGCCGCAGTCGGTGCACGCGATGGGCGGCTTTCGCGTGCAAGGCAAGGCCGAGGTCGACGCCGAGCGCGTGCTCGCTGACGCGCGCGCCATCGCGGACGCGGGAGCGTATGCGGTGGTGCTCGAGGGCATCCCGAGTGAGCTCGGACAGCGCATCACCGAAGCCATCGCGATCCCGACGATCGGCATCGGCGCTGGCCCGGCGTGCGACGGACAAGTCTTGGTCTGTTACGATTTCTTGGGCATGTACCCGAGCTTCAAACCAAAGTTCGTGAAACACTTTGCCAATCTGGGCGCGCAGATCGTGCAGGCCACGCGGAGCTACGTGAGTGAAGTGCAAGCCGGCGCGTTTCCGGATGCAGCGCACAGCTTTGGCGCTGCCCCGAAGCAGTCGCTCGCTGTCGAAACTGGCAACAAGCCCGTGATCAGCGCGCCCCCGAACGGCTACGGCCC
>DATCFJ010000426.1:0-6162 GCA_036509605.1 Polyangiaceae bacterium
CTCGGGCGCGCTATCCTGCGAACAGCGGCTCTGCTCCGACGCGCAGGCGTTGCCGCTCCTGGGTCAGGCGCGGGCGCAGCCTGCGCGGATGCAGAAGCTGCGAGCAAGAGCGCGAGCGACGCCGTCCGGAGCTGAAAGCCCAGCCCAGACAGACGCGAGAACTTGAACTTCGAAGGCACAAAACTCGTCACGGAATCACTCACTTGATGTGGTCGGAAATGGTCACAGGGCTGCCGCGTCGATTGAGGGTGATGTCCAGCTCAGTAGCTGTTCTCAGCCGCGCGTAGGCTTCGAGGGCTTTTTCGGGGCTTCCCATGTTGAAGCCGTTGATGGCATCGAGTCGGTCGCCATTTTGGATGCCGAGCGTGCCGAGCAACGTGTCAGGCCGAATGCCGAACAGACGAATACCGAGCACCTTGCCGTCTTTGGTTTCCGGCACGATGCGCGCAGACTTCATCAGCTCGGCCTGATTTTCGAGGATCTTGTCGACGACCGAGCGGTCGATATTGAACTCGGTGTCGCTCACCTTTTGGATCTTCGACGCGATGTCGGCTGGCACTGGGTTCGGACCCCCAGCCACCGGCGGCGGCGCGGCGACGGCAGGCGCGGCGGCAGGCGCGGCCGCGGGCACGACCGGCTGCGTGCGGAACAACATGGCCTGACACAGAGTGCTGCCGCTGGACAGCCAAACGGACGGCGTGTTCTCGCGCGGGTTGAAGCCGATGAATTCGACCTTCTTGCCGCCCACGTCGTCACCGACGCGGTGCATGCGTGGACGCGCGTCGCCCGGCGCCTGCAGCGCGGCGACCGACCAGATCGGATTGGTGGATTCGGTGATGATGAACGCTGCGGGGCTATCGCACGCGGGCGCCGCCAGCGGATCGCTCGCGTCGACGGTGCTCTTGCTCGGCACCGGCGTGTCGACCGGCTTGGCGTCGAGGGGACCCGTAACTGAATCGAATGGGTTACGCGAGATGATCGGATCGGCGGTTGGGCGCGAACGAGACTGCGGCGCTGCGGCCAGCGGAAGCGCGCGCACTGGCGCTGCGTTGGAAACTGGAGTCGAGAACGCAGCGCCAATCAACTGCGTGGCACCGGCGGCCTGAAAGTAGGCAGCCAGCGCGACGAACGCCAGCACCACGCCGGTGAAGTACTTCTTGAGCAGGAGGTCGAAAGTCACGGGTCCAAATGCCGCCTATAGCGAGAGACGTGCCAGCGCTCATTACCGGAAAAACCATCGGATTCCCATGGGTTTTGCCGCCTTGCGCCGCGCGTTCGCGCGCCAAGCTGGCAAGCTTTTCCGGCCTGATTGGGCTCTCGCGACAAACTGGCAAAGACCGGGGCGGAGCACGGGGGCGCGAGCCCGCACGGAACCGCCCCGGTAGGCCAGCAAGCCGCGCTCAGACTCACTCGTTTTCGCCGAGCTTGCGATAGATGGTGCGCGTGGAGATGCCGAGAAGCTGTGCTGCCAGGGACTTGTCTCCGCCAGTGTGCGAGAGCGTATCGCGAATCATGCGCTGTTCGACTTCGGACAAGGGTGTGCCGATGGCGAACGTGAGCTCGGAGGGCGGACGCGGCGTGGCGCTGGCCACGGCGTCGGGCAGGTCCGAGAGCGAGATCGACTCCGCGCGACACAGCACCGCCGCGCGCTCGACCACGTTCTCGAGCTCACGCACATTGCCGGGCCACGAGTAGTCCATCAGCTTGCGCAGCACGTCGCTCGGAATGGTCAGCCGAGCGCGACCATTCTTCGTGCAGTACACACCCAAGAAATGATCGACCAGTAGCGGGATGTCTTCGCGCCGCGCGCGCAGCGGCGGAGCCGTCACGGCGATCACGTTGAGCCGATAGTACAAGTCCTCGCGAAAGCGTCCGGCCTCGACCTCTGACACCAAGTCGCGATTGGTCGCAGCCACGATGCGCGCGTCCGCCTTCACGGTGTGCCCGCCCACGGGCTCGTATTCGCCCTCCTGCAGCACGCGCAAAATCTTCACTTGAACGGCTGGGCTGAGCTCGCCGATTTCGTCCAGAAACAGCGTACCGCCGCGAGCGCGCGCGAAGCGCCCTTCCCGCTTGGCGATCGCGCCCGTGAACGCTCCGCGCTCGTGCCCAAACAGCTCCGCCTCCAAGATGCTCTCCGGGATCGCCGCACAATTGACGGCCACGAACGGCCCATTGGCGCGCCCGCTCTTGGAGTGAATGTAGCGAGCAATCAGCTCCTTACCCGTGCCGCTCTCACCCAAAATCAGCACCGTGGCGCTGGACGGCGCGGCCTGCGTAGCAACGTCCAGCACGCGACGCAAAGCCGGGCTCTGACCGACGATCTCGCGATTCGTCAAGAGCTTGATCTCTTGGCGTAGCGAGCGATTCTCCGCGACGAGTGACTGCCGCTCCGCCGCTTTGCGGACGCTCTTGACGATCGTCATGCGCTTCAGCGGCTTCTCGACGAAGTCGTACGCGCCGTCGCGCATCGCTTGCACGGCTGTCTCGACGGTACCGTACGCGGTCATCAGCACGACCTCGGTGTCCGGCGAGACCTCCTTCAGCGCGCGTAGCAGCTCCGCGCCACTCGTGCCGGGCATCATCAGATCAGTGAGCACGACTTGCACTCGGTGACGCCGTACCAGCTCGAGCGCCGCCTTCGCGCCGTCAGCCGTAAACACGCGCATGCCTTCGCGCTGGAAGATCTTCTCCAGCGAGGCGAGGTTAGAGGCTTCGTCGTCGACGACCAGCACGGTGATGTCGGCGCCTTCGGCGGCTGAGCGTGGGGACTGAGAGCCGGGCGACAATTCGTCGATGGCTTCTGTCATCGAGTCAGACATGGATGCCATTATGTCTCACCACGCAACTCTGTCAAATAGCGACTAATTGTATTAATATTAGTTAGTTATGGACCGACAGAGCACCCAAATGTGGGACAATCACCTACAGAAGCTGAACAGATAGGGGATCGACAAACGTTCCGTAGTTTGATCCATGCCTATCCGGTTAGTTGCCATTTATTTACTGAACGAAAACGCAGGGTTACGAGGCGATCTGTAACTGAGGGAGATCACTACGGTTGTTTGCGTATGACCGGGAATGGACCCCCGCGGTTTCCCGACTTCCCTGCCCGAGTTTCAGCGCGTTTTTCCGAACGATGCCGCGTGCGCTGCGTACCTCGAAGCGATGCGCTGGCCTGACGGCTTCACGTGCACGAAGTGCGGCGTCGTAGGCGAGCCCTATCGCTTCCCAAAACGCTCTTCGACTGTTTTGCGGTGTCGGGTCTGCCAAGCGAACGTGTCGCTCACAGCGGGCACTGTGATGCAGAAGACGCGCACGCCGCTCTCGACGTGGTTCTGGGCCGCTTACCTCGCGACGACGCAGACCCCGGGCCAGTCGGCTTTGCAATTCCAGCGTCAACTCGGTCTGACGCGCTACGAGACGGCCTTCCAGATCCTGCACAAGATGCGCGCGGGCATGGTGCGACCGAACCGCGACACCATTGGCGGTGAGCACCCCGTCGAGATCGACGAGGCGTTTATTGGTGGCCGCACGCGCGGCGAAGGCAAGGGCGTGCACCACAAGAGCATGATCCTTGGCTTCGTCGAGGTACGCGCGAACAAGCCCGACGCTGAGCGAATTGCCAAGATCGAAAAGGCCCTGAGCGAAGGGCGACCTGTCCGGCGGCAAACCTACGCGGGACGCATTCGGCTTGTCGTGGTGCCGGATCGGCTGATGAACACGCTGAACCGCGTTGTGCCCGAGAACGTCACCAAAGGCACCCTGATCCGCACGGATGGCTGGGCTGGCTACAATGAGATGGCGAGGCTCGGCTACCGGCACGATCCGCTCACCATGAATGGGCGCCCCGAGCGCGCAGAGGCGCACTTGCCGATGATCCACCTGATCTTTTCGAACTTGAAGACCTGGATCCAGGGCACGCACCATGGGATCGGTCAGCAACACCTCCAGACTTACCTGAACGAGTTCACGTTCCGGTTTAACCGCCGCTTCTACCCGATGACGGCGTTCAACTCGGTGTTGGGTATTGCTGCGCATACGGTCCCGCCTACTTACGCAGAGCTTTATTCGGGGGAGCGAGCGGCATAGTTGAAGCGGAAGGCAGCACGACCGTGACAATCGGCGCGGGCAGCGTCGGCCAGCTGATCGAATTTATGATAGTCGGAGCCGCTAGCGCGGCTGAGTGTTTTGAGTCGTAGTACCTCAGCACGAATGGGCCCGCGCATTGCCCAAGCCCGGCAAGTGCGACAACCAGCGCTAGGCGCGCGCCCATCTTTGCATTTTGGTTCGCCCGCGCCGATTCCCGGTCAGCCCTCGCCCGCTCGATTGAGGCGACGCCTTCAGCGGCCTCCGCGCGAACCTGACTGAGTAAGCTGCCGGCACGATGCTCAGCCATACGCAGCCTCGCTTCGATCGCTTCGGCGCGAGCGTCGTGCTCCGATTCCTTGCCATTGTTCAAGCCGACGAGGGGATCGTCTGCCTTTCTTTGCTTTTCTTGAACCAGTGACTCGCGCAACTCTTCGACGTCTTGCTCCGCAATGCGCAATTGTTCCTGGAGATCTGTCATTGTCGCGTCGCCCCTCGCTGCATGGCGAGCACGATACCGCGGGCTTCTGACGGGTGGCAGCCGTAATTATGGATGCAATTCGCGTACTTACATATGGCCATTTCCATGGGGACTGGGGCCGAGTAGCCCTTGCCCCATGGCTAGGAAGGCAATCGAACTGGTGACGATCGAGGCGGCGTCGCTTCGCATTCACGCGCGGGAGGCATTCACGAATTGCTTCACGCAGGGCCGCGCCCTCGCGGCGCTTGGGGAAAGCGTGATTGACGCTGTAGCAGAGGGCGTCAGCGACGCGCCTGCTGATGATTTGCTGCGGGCTACGACGCGGCTGCGCAGCGCGATTCTGCATGGCCTGAGCCTGCTGAACGAGCTGCAAACCCAATCCGCCAAGCTCGAAGAGATCGCGGCGATTCGGCTGGCCCAGGTTTAGGGGCGACCGATCAGCATCCTGGGGTGTCGCCGAGCGCCGACCCCTAGCGGTTGTGGTCTCGTTAGTAGGCATCATTTGGCAATTGACCGGATAGGCATGGTTTGATCTAAAGGAGGGCTCCTCTCTTGTTTGCCGAAGCCACAGCTCAGCAGGCCCCCGCGGCCATTCCATTCACGCCGTGCGTACGGCTGTTCGTCGAACGCATGTCCGTCGAGCAAGCGGATGACCACGCGGAGCGCTACGCGGAGCTGGACGTCCCGGTGCTTGCGCTCGCTTTCGAGTACGCCGGCACGCGCATCCGCGCTTCCGATCGGCGCAAGCACTTCTTCGTCGGATCGGGCGGCGCGCTCGCGCTGGTCGAGCGGGATCTCAGCGGCGAGGCGCGGGCGCAGTGTCTGCTCGAAGGCTTCGGCGCGGTCGAGCTCGAGTGCGCCGATGGCTACACCGCGGATCTAGATTCGCAAGCCGATTACATCGTCCAGGTCGGCGGCAATGTGCACACGCTGTGCTCCTTCACGGCCTACGCGCTGCCGCAGCTGGAGAGCCTCGGCTTCCGGATCGAGATTGCCGGCCATTACCCGTATCAAGTCGTGTCACCGGACGTGCCCTGGTACGCAACGGTCGACTCCGAGGACACCCGCAGCGACTGGTTCAGCCTCGAGCTCGGCATCGAAATCGAAGGCAAGCGCGTGAACCTGGTGCCGGCGTTGCTCGAGCTCTTGGAAGAGTGCGCGGACATCACGAACCTGGAAGCGCTGCTGCGCATGCCAGCGCGCTTTCGCGTGGTTCCTGTCGGAGAAAACCGCTATTTGCCGGTGCCTCCCGAGCGTTTGCGGTCGGTGCTGCAAGTGCTGCTCGAGCTGTACCGCGGCGAGGAATTGTCCAATGGCACGCTGAGCTTCCCCGGCTCGCGCGCAGGTACGGTGGCCAAGCTCGATGACGCCTTGGACGGCGCCGCCAAGCTGCTCTGGGGCGGCGACACCGACGTCCGCAAGCGCGGCCGCGCGTTGAAGAGCGGCGTGCACTCGAAGGCGGATCCGCTTGCGTCGGGTCTGAAGGCAACGCTGCGCCCCTACCAACAAGAGGGCGTGGATTGGCTGCAGCATCTGGTCGCCTGCGACGTGGGCGGCGTGCTCGCGGACGACATGGGCCTCGGCAAGACGCT
>DATCFJ010000427.1:0-4667 GCA_036509605.1 Polyangiaceae bacterium
ATCGACGAGACAGGACGGCTCCGGCTCGCCATGCCGCCCTGGGCGGGCCGCCAGCACTGGACCCTGTACGAGAGTGACGACCGCGGCGTCACGCTTCGTCAGTTCGGAGAGCTGCGTTACGCCCAAGTCGTGTTGTCCGGCTCTCGCGGCTTCGCAGTGGATGCGCTCGATAACGCGTTCGAGACCGCAGACGGTGGGCTGTCCTGGGTTCCCGTGCTCGCGCCAACGATCGACCCTTTGCCTTTTCAGTGCAGTGCCTTCGGTTGTACGTTCGCGACTAGCGTACGCCAGGGCTGGGACTTGCCCGCCCAGTGACGCTGCCAGCCGCGTCAGCCTCAGCGCGGAAACTGCACCGGGTTAAACAGATTGCGGCGATTGGTGTCACCCACGCCGAGCTCGCCTGCGTCATTGGCACCGGTGCACCAGACCGAATCGTCGGCTTTGAGCGCGCAAGTGTGAAAGCGACCGACCGCAACTTGCACGAAGCCCTCGCCCGTGACCGGGGTGGGGCTCAAGCGGTCGTCGGTGTCGCCCAAACCGAGTTGGCCCTCCACGTTTCTGCCCCAGCAGTACAGGTGTTGGGCTGAATCGATGGCGCACGAGTGAAAGGTATCGAGTGATACCTCCCGCCAGTCGAGCTTTGCGCCGATTGGAGTCGGAGAGCTGTGTGCGACGCGGTCGCCCGTGCCGAGGTTGCCGGACATGTTCAGCCCCCAGCAGTACAGCGAGCCGTCCGTGGCGATGCCGCACGTATGATCTTGGCCTGCATGGATGCGCGCATAGGTGAGCGTTCCGACGCTCGTCGGCGCGCGGGTTTGCGGGGGCGCGCCGTCGCCGAGGCCGAGTTGGGAGCTGGTGTTCCTGCCCCAACAGTACAGCTCGCCCTGGCCGCGTAAGCCGCAGGTATCCCCTTGGCCGGTTTCGGCCGCAGTCCAATCGTGATCCGTGCCGACCGCGGTGGGCGGCAATGGGGTTTGGAACGGCTGCGGATCGTCCTGACCAATTTCCCCCTCCGCATTGTCACCCCAACAAATCAGCGCTCCGTCGACACCGACGACGCACACGTCGTTGACCTCGGTGACGATACTGGCGGCAGCGCCTCGCAAGGGCACCAGCAACGGCGCCACGGTTGGCAGCGAGGTCTTCTGCCCCAGCTGACCGTAGTCGTTCGCGCCAAAGCAGTACGCCGAACCGTCGCGACGCAAAGCGCACGAGTGCGCGGCACCAGCCGCGACTTGCGCCCAGTCGCCGAGCGTGCCCACACGGGCCGGCGCGTTCTTCTGCGTCGTGTCGCCGAGCCCGAGTTGGCCGCGCGAGTTGTCGCCCCAACAGTACAGAATGCCATGCAGCGTGGCGCAGGTGTGCGCTTGGCCGCTGTCCAACGTAGAGTTGGTCAGGGTTCCATTTTCACCGGCCTGCGCGTCCGCCCCGCCGTCAGCCACGCTGCCCCCGACGCCCGCGGCGCCTCCAGTAAAGCCCGGGTCGGGCGCCAAGCCAACGGGAGTCAGGACCTCGGAGACACTCGAGCAACCGAAGAGCAGCAGCGCTCCGACGCAGCTCAAGGACGCGATCGGTGAGCTCAAAATTCCACTCCCAGCCCACTGCTGGCGTACAGCTCGAGGCCCGAAGCGCCAGTGACGGTATGCCCCGCATCCGACGCTGAAAAAGCCAACCACGGATAGCCGACACCGAGCGTCGTGAACGAGCGCAACGCGTGGCTGGCACCGAAGATGGCGCCGAGCCCTAGGCGACCGGTGCCGGCGAAGCCCCGCGCTTCACTGGCTTTCACGGAGCTCGCGGGGCGCGCTTGATAGTCAATTAGGCTGAAATGCCAGCTCTGCTGAGCGTCGAGCTCGAGCTCACCACTGCGAAACCAAGGCCAGTGCAGGCCGAGATCCGCGCTGACAGCCGAGGCGGTCACGGTGCCATGCGCGGAAGTGGTGGCGAGCGCGCCGCGCAAGCCCAACGCCACCTCCAAAGATAGCCGCGCCGGTAACGGAATGAGCGTGACGGCGTCGCCACCATATTGGGTTTGAGCGTCGCCGTAGTGGGCGACAGCGACGCGCGCTCCGATAGAGATAGGCGTGCCGCGTCCGCGAGGCGGCGCCGCCTCCGGGCGAATTGCCGCTCGCAGCTCGGCCGGAGGCGGCTTGGTTTCGGTGTGCGGTTTGGCGTCGAGCTCGAGCTCCGCCCAGCTAGCTCGAAGTAGCTCCTCGCTCTCGATAGCCAGAGCGAGCGAGCGACCATCCGCTGGCAAAGCGCCGAGCATGATGGTGCGCTCGACGCGTTTTTCGGTCACGCGGTCCACGACTTCTAGGCTCACTTCTAGACCGTCTGGGAAGAACGAACAGCTCAGGATCGCCACGGGCTCCGTCTTGCTCGGTTCGCCGTCGCGACACACACCGATTTTGCTCGGCGCGAGCCCCGCCCGCAAATCCTTCAACATGGCGCTCTTCAATGCGTCTTGATTCGTGCTCGCCGAAAATACCACGCGCACCCAAGGTTCCCCTGCCTCACCGCAAGCGATCTCGCGTGCCTCTGCAGCAGGCGACACGCAGGTCAGCCAGAGTCCAATAGCGATACCAGGAGCCCAATCGCGCACGCGGATTCGCAGGCTAGTGCAGCGCATATGAGTTAGCGTGAAGTATTTGGCTGGTGCGCTGCGCTAGGGCGCATGCGAAGCAGGCGCGGGGTTCCGGGCAAAGCCGCGCTGAGACAGCCTAGTGCACGGCTTGCCGCGAAGCGGAACAATCGCTTGCGATTGTTGATGGTACCTCCCAAGCGGTGCACTAGCCCCAGCGCTGCCGTGATGCAGCGCTCACGGCGTGCCGCAGCCTCGAATCACGGAATCGCGATGAACGCCTGCCGGAAATGCCGCTAGGTAGGCATCGCGCGCGCGCGCGCACTCGGAGCTCCGACTGCTGGCGGCGTAGGCCGTGACCAACCGAGCCATCGCGTCCTCACGAAAGCCCGAGCCCGGTGCGAGCTGCACTGCGCGCTCCAGTGCTTGTACGGCACCCGCCAGGTCGCCCAGTCGGTCCATACGCAGGCGCCCGAGCTCGAACGCGGCCAAACCAGCGCGGCCATCGCTAGGGAACTTCTTGAGAATTTGACTGTAGTCGTCGGCGGCCGCGCGCGCGTCTCCGGCGCGACGCGCGGTGTTGGCCGCGTCGAGCAATTCCCGTGGGCTCGGCTCGTGAGCGGCGGGCGCAGGCTCGCTTGGGCTCCGCGGCTCGAGCGAGGGGCTCGCGGGTGCGCTGGGCGCCGACGGCGGAGACGCCGCGGGTTCGAGCGCAGGCAGGGGCGCAGCCGCAGCGCTGTCACTGGGCATGCCCCTAGCGGCCGGCACGAATTCGCTGAACCTCTGACCGGCCGCAATGTGACTGACCTGGCCCGGATGGCGCTCACTCACGACCTCGACCATGCCGCGTTCGACGGTCACGTCGATGTGCACGCCGTCTGGTCGCTGCTCATCGCGCACGCTGAAGAGCGTGCCCACGACGCGAACCTCTACGCCCGAGGCACGCACGACGAACGAACGACCTGGGCGATGCGTCACGTCACATGAAATCCTGCCATGCCCAACGACCAGGGCGACGGCATCCGAATTGCCGCCGGCAACCTGAACGTGCGTGCGCGAGTCCAACGTGAGCTTGGAGCCGTCGAGCAGCGTGACTCCGAGCGTGTCGCCCGCGGTCTCGAGTGCGGCGTTCTCCAGGGCCGAGCCCGCGTGACCGCGGGGAACGAGCAGCGCCACAGCAGCCGCGACGGCGACGACCGCGGCGCTGAACGCGGCCCACCCGAGCCCGCGCCGCGCCGGCGGGGCGCTCTCCAACCGCCCCCGAACGTTCCCCCACACGCGCGCCATGCGCGCCTCAGAAACGTCGGGTTTTAGGTGTTGGGAGAGGGGCATCGCTATTGCTGCTCCTCGCGCTGATAGCGCTCCAAACGCGCCTCAGCGGCGCGCAACTTCCGCTTCACTGTCGATTCTGAGGTAGCCATAAACGTGGCGATCTGCGGGATTTCGAAGCCTTCCACGCGGCGGAGCACGAGCGCAATGCGCTCAGCCGCTGGAAAGCGATCGATGACGGCATAGAGTGCACGCAGCTCCGCCGCGACGTCCGGCGGGGCGCTCGGCGCCACCACCTCGTCCAAATCTATCGCTGCAAAATGCCGTAAACCGAGGCGTTTGAGCATGCGCTGCCGACGGAAGCGCTTGCCCGCCGTGCGGACCACGATGGAGCCGAGCCAGGCGGAGAACGCCTGCGGATTCGCAAGCTGGTTCAAGTGCTGAAAAGCGTACAAAAAGCTGTCTTGTACCAGGTCGTCTGCTTCGAGCTCGCGCGGCAAGAAACGATGCGCAAGTCCGAACGCCAAGCGCGCGTGACGTCGAAACAAGGCCTCTTGAGCCCACGCTTCCCCCGCCCGCGCCGCCACGACCAGCGCTGCATCCGTGGGCCCAGCTCCGGACTTGGTGGCTGGCGGTGAGCTAGAAGCCATCAACCTCGAAGATAGCGCGCCCGGTGGCCAAGCAAAGCAATTCCGATCGAGCGCGATTCGAATCGGATCTGGATGGACTGAAATCAAAGACATCCGGGGCTCATTTCGTAGGTACCGCCAGCGGCTGAGAACGGGCCAGCGTCCGAACAATTTTCGCGTCTGACCAT
>DATCFJ010000428.1:0-3955 GCA_036509605.1 Polyangiaceae bacterium
CTGGGATCACTTTGGGGATATCGACGCCGAGCGTGCGGCCGAAACCGCGACACGCCGGACAAGCGCCGAGCGGCGACTCGTAGGAGAACAAGCCGGGCCGGGCCGGAGCCAGCTCGCGCGCGCACTCAGGACACGACAAGCCGCGCTTGAGTTGAAACTCCATTGAGTCTGTGTGGACGTGCGCAACGCCGCCGGAGCGACCCCAGGCGGCCTCGATGCCTTGCGCGAGCCGCTTCTCGTCCTTACCACTGCCGATGCGGTCGACAATCACCGCGATTTGCCCACTTTTTACCGCGTTCGAAGGCTTGAGCGTGTCGAGATCTTCGGTTTTGCCAGCCAGCCAAAGGCGGCGATAGCCATCGCGCAAGAGCCCTTCGCGCACTTCCAGATAGGCCTCGGTGCCTGGCACGCTCACTGGGTAGGTAACGACCCCGCGCGCATCGCCAAGCTGCTCTGCTGCCGTGCGCGCCGCGCTCGCGACATCGAGCAGGCGCGCTTCGAAGCCGTGATCCGGACACACGGGCCGCGCTTCCCGCAAGAACAGCGCTGACAAGTACGGCTCCAGATCCGCCATTGTAGCCACTGTGGAGCGCGAGCTCTTGATCGGCGCGCGGCGGTCCACGGCGATGCCCGCCGGAATCGGCTCGAGCCGTTTCATCGGCGGCCGCTCGAGGCGCTCCAAGAATTGCCGTGCGTAGGGGCTGAAGCTCTCTACGAAGCGGCGCTGTCCCTCGGCGTACAACGTATCCATCGCCAGGCTGCTCTTGCCTGCGCCGGACACGCCAGTGATGACCACTACCTCACCCGGTACGAGCTCGAGATCGATGCTCTTCAGATTGTGGGTCTGTGCGCCTTCGAGAATCGTCGGTAGCATTCGGCGGCTCCCAGTCTGGGGCAGAAGCCGCGAACCGCCAGGGCTATCTGAGCGAAGCGACCGGCAACGATATCCGCGGCTGAAAAATGCCCGCACAAAAGGGCGAAGTTGCACCTGCGTGAGTGCGCGGCATAGTGCTCGCCCCCCGCGCCATGGCCGCCCAGAAAAAAAAGCAAGATCAAGGCGACCACCTCGTTTCGAAGAACCGCCGCGCCAGCTTCGATTACGTGCTGGGCGAAACGATCGAAGCGGGGCTCGTGCTCATGGGCAGCGAGGTGCGAGCGCTCCGCGAAGGTCCGGCAAACTTGATCGAGGCTTGGGTCGAGCTCGATCGGCGCGGCGAAGCCTGGGTCAAAGGCATGCGTATCGCTACGCTCAAGCACGCCGCTTTTGCACATGAAGAGCTACGCACGCGTAAATTGCTCCTACATGAGGCGCAGATCGAACGCCTGCGCGAGGGCGTGCACCGCGAAGGCATGACGATCGTCCTCACCAAGTGCTACTTCAAGAACAACAAGGCTAAAGTCGAGATCTCGCTTGCGCGCGGCAAGAAGGACTACGACAAGCGCCAAACTCTGCGCGAAAAAGACGGCCTGAAAGAAGCCCGCGCCGCCATGCAACGAGGCAGAAAGGGATGAACGTCCCGCTCACCGTAGCCAGCGGCGGAGACGCAGCGATCGTGGAAAACCAAGGCGATCACGTCACGCTCCGCTGCAGCGTGCCCTCGCCGCCGGGCTCGACGCTCGCGCTACTTCACGATGGCTCGCCGATCCAAGTCAAAGTGCGCGGCTGCAAGCGCTTAGCGGAGGAGTCATTACCCTTTCGCATCGAAGGCCGCTTCGTCAGCCTGACCCGCGTCGCCCGCGAAAAGCTGTTCGGTCCGTGACTTCGCGTTTCTGATTTCGATGTCGAGTAGGCCCGGGAGTTTCCTCCGGGGGGCACACCAAAATTAAAACAGCCAGCCCCGGGAAACCCTGGGCTGGCTGTTAGAGCCAGAGTTCCTAAGAACTCACTTGGCGGCGGGCGCAGCAGCGGGCGCGTCAGCAGCGGGCGCGTCAGCGGCCGGCTTGGCGTCGTCGGCCTTGGCGCCGTCGGCGGGCTTCTGCTCAGCAGCAGCAGCACCTTCGGGAGCGGCTGCGTCCGGGGTGGCACTGCCACCGCAAGCAACAGCCATCACGCACACGGGAACCAAAGCAAACAACTTGGAAATCGACATGTTGAGACTCCTCCTGCCGACCCACACCGGAGTGGGCTCGGAACGTGGACCAGACGCCCAACTAACAAGAAGCGGCTCACCAGAAAACCAAAAAGTGTCAGTGAACTTATGAAAGTCTAATCATTTCAGCATATTAACGCTTTCGATCCAGCTCGTGAGCCGAAAGCGGGCATGATTGCGTCTTAGTGAGGAGCGCTGATCGGTGACCCCTGAACCCGCCCCCCGCCTACGGCTAGTTGCGGGCAGCGGTGCGCCTCGGGAACGCGGGCCTACCCCTGACTCCGGAGCGGAGGACGAAAAGCTCGTCGGGCGCGCACGGCACAGCGACCTGTTGGCGTTCGAGGCTTTGTACCGGCGTCACGCTGGCTTCGCGCTGAACCTCGCAGTGCGCATTCAGGGCACGGCCAACGACGCCGAAGACATCGTGCACGACGCGTTTCTCAGAGCCAATGAGCGGCTGAACGAGCTGCGTGACGGCTCCGCATTCCGCGCCTGGCTCGGTAGCATCGTGGTTCGGCTGGTGCGCACGCGCTTGCGCCGTCGCCGTTTGCTCAGCTCGCTCGGCCTGGCCAGCCCCGAGCCCATCGAGCTCGACGCAATAGCGTCGCCCGAGGCCGACCCGGAGAGCCGCGTGCTCCTGGCGCAAGTCTACTCACTACTGCAGACGTTACCCGCCGATGACCGCATCGCGTGGACGCTGCGTTACGTCGATAATCACCGATTGGAAGCCGTGGCATCGCTTACAGATTGTTCGCTCGCGACCGCTAAACGTCGCATCTTGCGCGCGCAGCGCTACCTCACCGAGCACTTCGTACCCGCCTTCGCGGAGGGCGCCACATGAGCCGCAGGCGCTTGCCCGAGATCCCGAAACGCGCCCTGCGTGACTACGCGGGCAGTGAGCACGTGCCGGCGGTTTGGCGTCGCCTGAAAGCGGAGCTTCCGGTGCAGGCACCGGTCACGCTTCGCTCGCCGCTACTCTGGGTGTGGGCGCCCGCGCTTTCGGCCCTGCTTTTTGGGTCCGGCGTATTCGTCGGTGCTCGCTTCATTCGGCCGCAAGCTCTACCTGGTGTGCAGGCCGAACCACGGTCGTTGGCGGCCCGCCCAGCTGGTGCAGTGCCCCCGAAAAATACCGTCGAGCCTGAGGCTTTGGCACCGCAAGCCAAAGTGCTACGCGCGCGCGCGCATCGCTCCACCAGCGGCGGGGCGATCGCCGCGGAGCCACTCAGCTACACTTCAGGTGATCAATCGCCATACGTGACTGCCGCGCCAGCGACGGCCTCCGAATGGCAACGCTTGGTGGAAATCGGGGATTTTGCCGGCGCGCGGCGCGCGCTCGATCAGCAAGGCGGCTTCGACGTGGCGATTTCGCATGCCTCGCCGTCGGAGCTGATGAGCCTCGTGGACATCGCGCGCGCCTCCGGCGAGCGCGGCCAGGCAACGAGCGCGCTACGGCAGGTGCTCGCCCACCCGGAAGCGCCGGAAGCACCGCTCGCCGCATGGACTTTGGGCAACCTGCTCGATCAAGCGGGTGACCAACCGGGCGCGGCGCAAGCATTTGCGCTGTATCGGCGCTTGTCTCCCGCGGGCGACTTCGCCGAAGATGCAGCCGCTCGCCAAATCGACGTGGCGCTCGCGGAAGGCAATGCCGAGCTCGTCACGCAATTGGTGGAAGACTATGCGCGCGACTTCCCCCACGGCAGACGGCTCGGCGAGTTCCACAGAGCCGAAAAAGTGCTCGCCGCTCGCGACGCTGGCGCTGGCGCCGGCGCCAAACCCGACGTCCACGAAGAATCCGAAGACGAAGCCGACGAGTCTCCGGCGTCGCCAAGCCCAAGCGCTAGCGGACCCGCGAGCAGCGACACGAA
>DATCFJ010000429.1:0-3272 GCA_036509605.1 Polyangiaceae bacterium
TGGGGGAAGGCGTTTTCCGCGGTTCGTAGCGCGCGCGCTTTTCTGCGCGCTCGCGCAAAGATTGCGCGGGCGCGTCGTCACTCCTTGCTGATGTGCCAAGAAGTTGGCCAGCGGCGCGCTTCTTGCTGGAGTGCTCGAAGACGAGGGCGCTCAGTTGAGCTGACTCAAAAGACAATGTCCGTTTGGAGCGAGTTTCGCAGCACCGTTGGCTTGCCAGTGGGCAGAACGCCGTGGGGCGCGCTGTGGACTGTGCTGATATTGCTTACCGCGGGTTGGTTGCTGCAAGAGCGGGTGACAGCGCCCAGCATGAACGACCTCGACTACTCGGAGCTGTGCCGGTTCATCGACGAGGGGAGAGTCGAGCTGGTGGTGATCAAAGGGCAGGCCGTGGAGGGCGACTTCTTCGAGCCGCAGAAGATAGCGGGCCACCAGACCAAGCTGTTTCGCGCGACGGCTCCGACGAACGACCCGTCCTTCTGGCCTTTGCTGCACGAGAAGAAGGTGCGCGTTCAAGTCATCGCCGTGGGGCCGGGTCTGTTGACTCGATTGGCACTCGGCTCGGTTCCGCTTGCGCTCTTCTTGGGCTTTGTGCTTTGGGTATCGCGTCGCGGCAAGAACGCGAGCGCCGCTTAGCCGATTGGCGAGCTCCTTGGCGCAAGTATCGTGATGACTAAGCGAGAGAAAGCATGACTGGGCGCTCGGCTGGGGGCGACCTGGACGTCACTCCCGGCGGTACCGCCGCTTCCGCCGGCCTGACCGGAGCGGAGGCTCTGCGTCTGCTGCGTGAGCTCGGCCCGAACGCCTTGCCTGAAACAAAACCAACGCCGCTTTGGCTGCGTTTCGTACGGCAATTTCAGAATCCGCTGATCTACGTGCTGCTGTTCGCGCTGGCCTTCGACATCGGTTCTTGGATGCTCGAGGGTTCGGTGGGGGGACCAGTCGAAGCGCTGGCAATCGCCGCGGTATTGCTCCTGAACGCGGGCCTCGGCACCTACCAAGAGAAGCGCTCGGAACAAGCGATAGCGCAGCTCAGAGCGCTGGCGGCGCCGCTCACTTGGGTGCATCGCGATGGCAAGTTGGTGCATGTTCGAAGCCCGGAGCTGGTGCCGGGAGATATCATGCGCATCGAGGCCGGCGAGCGTATCCCAGCGGACGGGACGCTGATCGAGACCCTCGGCATGATGGTCGATGAGTCTTTGTTGACGGGTGAGTCGGTTCCCGTGGACAAGGCCCGCGATCAGGAAACATTTAGCGGTACGCTGGTCGTTCGCGGCAAGGGGAACATTCGCGTAACACGCACCGGTGCCAAAAGCAGCATGGGCAAGCTCGCGCACATGCTGAGCGAAATCAAAGTCGAGAAGACCCCGCTCGAGAAGCGGCTTGCTGAGCTCGGCGCGCAGATCGCGCGAGCCGTCGGAGCTCTCGCTTTCGCGCTCGCAGTAGCTGGAATTGTCGTGGAGGGTTTCGGCCGCTTCAAGGAGGTCATTCTGTTCGCGGTCGCCCTGGCGGTTGCGGCGGTGCCAGAGGGGATGCCGGCGGTCGTCACGCTGACACTGGCCCTCGGCGTGCAACGCATGGCGCGGCGAAACGCCGTCGTTCGGCGTCTGGCGGCTGTGGAGACGCTCGGCTCCGTGACCGTCATTGCGACTGACAAGACTGGCACCCTCACCGAGAATCGCATGGTCGTTCGCGCGCTGGAGACCGAGGATCCAGGCGCTGCGGGGGCGGCGATGGTGCTGGCGAACGACGCCGATACGGCGGGCGACGCCGGCGATCCGCTCGAGCTCGCGCTACTCGCGCATGCTCGAGCGAATGGGGTCGATGTCGCCGAGCTGCGGCGCGGGCAGCGCCGAGTCGGGAGTCGTCCCTTCGACAGCGCCTGGAAATTCATGCGCGTCACCGTCGAGCGCGACGGAAAGCAGCGCAGCTTCCTCAAAGGCGCGCCCGAGGTCATCTTACAGCGCTCCACGTTTTCGGGCGAAGAGCGTACGGCGTGGGAGGCGCGGGCCGAGGCTGCCGCAAATAGTGGCCATCGCGTAATCGCACTCGCGTCATCGGAGGGTCAGGAGGAAGAAGGTCTACACTTCATCGGCTTGGCCTTGCTATGGGATCCGCCCCGCCCCGAGGTGCCGGATGCGATCGCCCGGGCGCACAGCGCGGGGATTCGCGTGCTCATGATCACGGGAGACCACCCCGGTACGGCCCGAGCGGTAGCTGGGGAAGTGGGCATCGCTGGTGAATCGGTTCTAACCGGCGCGGATATCGAGCACATGTCTCCCGAAGAACTGCAAACGGCCGCGCGTACCACGAACGTGTTCGCGCGCGTCAGCCCGGAGCACAAGCTGCGTCTGGTCGAGGCGCTGCGCGCGGATGGCGAAATCGTCGCCATGACCGGCGACGGTGTGAACGACGCGCCCGCGCTGAAGCGTTCCGATGTCGGCATCGCGATGGGGCAGCGGGGCAGCGATGTCGCCCGCGAGGTTGCCGACATTGTCCTGCTCGATGACAACTTTGCGTCGATCGTTGGCGCCATCGAAGAAGGTCGCAGCATCTACGAGAACATCCAAAGCTTCATTCGGTTCACCTTCTCGACGAACGTCTCGCTCGTGTTGCTCATCGTCACGGGGGCTATTGGCTCGTACGTTATGAAGCTGCGCGAGCCTTCGGGGATGCTGCTGTTGCCGCTCACAGCGGTACAACTCCTGTGGGTCAATTTTCTTGGGGATGGGCCGCCCGCGCTCGCTCTAGCGCTCGATCGCAACCCCGGAGTCATGGCGCGACCGCCGCGCCCCGCGAAGAGTGCGCTGCTAGATCCGGCCTCCACGCGCTTCATCGCGGTTGCGGGGCTCTTCAAGGGACTACTCGGGATATCCCTGCTCGTTGTGCTGCCACTACTCGGCTACTCGCTCATCGCGATTCAGACCGTCATCTTTCTCTACGAGTCCATCGCGAAGCTCGTGTCCGCCTATCCGTCGCGGACGCTATTCCAGCGGCCGAGTAGAAACGCCATCCTTCATGCGGCGATCGCATTCGGCATTGGTTTACAGTTGCTCACCATCGTCGTTCCTGCCCTTCGCGAGATTTTGAGGCTCGCGCCGCTGGATGCTCGCGGGTTCGCTGTGCTTGCTGCCGCAATTGCGGCCACGTGGTCAGTAGCCGAGATAGCCACCAGGCTTCTTCGGCCAAGGACCACGCCGACATTCCACCCGGACCCCGTGCGAAGGCCCGCGTGACCCAGGGCGCGGCATGACTAAGCCCGAACCGACTGAAGT
>DATCFJ010000430.1:0-4425 GCA_036509605.1 Polyangiaceae bacterium
GCTGCGCTCCCGATGACTGCGCCTGCCGAAAGAGTGACCGACTAGGCGCCCAGCGCGCGGCGCCAGCGCCGCTTGAGCGTGACCGGCAGCGCCTTGAGCGCGTCCAGCCCCGGTTGCGCGCCGGGCTCCGCGGGTCGCAAGCCCGCGCGCTCGAGCCAACGGTTCACTCGATACAAGTGGCGACGGCGCGCCGTTACGTCGCTGAACCATAGGATGCCGAGCGAGATCGACAATTCGGAAGCGTTCTGAACCCAATGCGGGTGGCACGGCGGGATGTGCACGCCTTCGCCCGGCGCCAAGTTTACATGCACGGAGTGTTGCTCGAGATGCTCGGAGTAGCGCGCGAGCTCGCCGTTACCATGAAAGAAATCGCGCAAGGTACCGGGCGCGACGGCCTCTGGATCGAAACCATTGGCGATCGACAGCCGCTTGGAGCCGCGGATCTGGAGCAGGAAATTGTGTTCCTCATCCAGATGAAAAGGTGTCGTCGCCCCCGGTGAGCTGACGAAAATATCCGCACGCGGCGCCGATAGGCCGGCTGCCACACGCTCGGCGTAGGGCCGAAATTCCTCGATTATTTCCGCCAAAAGCCGAGCGTACTCTGGGTCCGCAGCGACGTTTCGCAGTTGCAGCCAGGCGTTGCAGCTCTCGATCTGTGCGACGGTTTCGGCCGCAGAGAGCGTGGGGCGGGCCAACTCTCGATCGATGAAGGTTCGCTTCTCTTCGCCCGTCTCATCTACTTGATTGATTTGGTGGTCACCTCGAAAGTACAGAGCGCCGCTACCGCGTTCGCGCGCGAACTGGACCAACCTTGGCAAGCCGAGCAACGGATGGTTGCATAAACGGTGCTGCAACTTGAAAGGGTACCGGTCGAAGTGCGCGTCGAACAAATCCTGATCTAGGCTGAGAATACTCACGATTGCCTCATTCTAAATCGAAAGGGAGATAGCTGCGCGCCGCGGATCGGTCGAGCCGGCGCGTGCCCTCGCCGCCCGCTGCGAAGGCGGCAGCGGTCAAACGCCGCGACCGATCCAAGTCCGCTGGTTTGGGGTCGCTGCGCTCGACGCTGGAGGACTCGGGGTGTTCCTCGGCCGCCTTTGGCGTCTCCGCGGTGACTTGCCCAGATTTTCGAGCCAGCCACCAGCGCCGCAGGTCGCCCACGCGGGCGCGGGCGTCGTGCGGAGTGAAGCGGCGAATCAGCTGCACGTTGACCACGTCTATCGGCTCGGCGCCCCAGCGGTGCTTGTAGTAAGCGAAATTCTGCAGGAAGTTGAGAAACTTATCGCGGCGCGCGAGCGCTTCGCCCACCGCCAACAAGAGCAGCATCTGCCCGGGGCCAAGGTCGGCACGCTTGCGGTCGTACGCCATCTCCAAGCACCAAGCGCCGTGTCGCTCGGGAGCCGAGGCTTGGTTGGAGCCAATCAGCAACCCGGCGACCAGTATGCCGTCGAGGACCACCCCGACAAAAGAAGGCTCGAACCCCGCTTGGCCCGCGGCCAACTCACGATAGAAGCGCACGCGCCGCGGCAGGCGCGCGATCGAGGATTCGGTACCGCTCTTCCAGCTGCGCCCGTCCAGATCGCAGTACACGTCGAACCAAGCACTGACGGCGGAAGCTCCGCTCGCGAGCACGAGCTCGGTCTGACCGGTCGCGTACAGACGTCGCGCTTGGCGGCCGATGTTCGAGCGCATGTGCTTGGTGAGCGACCGGAAGTACGTACGCAAATCCGGCCAGTTCAGTGGCACCTCGGTGTACGGTTGCACGGCGATGTCGCGCGCCCAATAGCGGGCGTTGGTCGCGCCGTGCACTGCGCGGTGGAGCGCGCCGCCTGGCTTCTGGCCCACCAGCTCGAGCGTTCCCCACGCCAGTTCTCCTTCGCAGAAGTGGCGGAGCAACGCTGCAATGACGCGCTGTTCGTCCTCCGCGGCGCACAAGAATTGCAGCTGCTCGGTGTCGACTGCGGCCAAGAACTCCAGGCGCGTGCCGTAAAGTCCGAGCTGCCCGAGCAAAGGCGGGGTCAACAGCTCCTTGCTCTCGCGCATCGGCGCGCAACCGATGACCGCGCCGCCTTGGCGGACCAGGAACAGGCACTCTCCGCTGCCTGGCCTGTGGTACTCGTTGCGCAGCGCGTAGCTGTTCAGGAACCCCGACGACGAGAAAGCATTCGGGCGACCCGAAGCGGCGTTGAGTCGGTCTATTTCGAACGCGAAGCGCGCGATCGCAGACACACCGTCAAGACGGGATACCACCAGCTCGTTCGTCACGGAGCAATCCCTGTACCGCGAAATGGCCCAGGCGACGAGCAAGGAGCGAGGAACCCGCGGCTTTTAGGGGCGAATGAAATCTGGCGTGACCGAAGCGAAACATCACAGGAACGCGCCGACAAGCCTGCTAGGCTTCCGAGCCGTGAGCAACGGCGATCCGATGACGGCCGATGAGCGGGCCGAGCAAATGCTGCGGCCGCGTCCGCGGCAATTGCCGATCGCGCCGCACGCGCCGAAAGCGCGGCGCAACCTGCCACTGGCAGAGAGCAGCAGGCCAGTGGACGAAGCGTGTCGTCCCATCTACGCAGTCTGGGAGATCACGCTCAAATGCGATCTCGCTTGCCGGCATTGCGGTTCGCGCGCCGGCCACGAGCGGACCGATGAGCTGAGCACTGCGGAGTGTTTGGATCTGGCGCGGCAGATGGCCGAGCTCGGCGTGCGCGAGACCACGCTGATCGGCGGCGAAGCTTACCTGCGTGATGACTGGCTGGACATCGTCCGCGAGCTGAAGCGTCTGGGGATCTCACCCACCATGACCACCGGTGGGCGCGGTATTACCGCCGCGCGTGCAGAAGAGCTGAAAGCCGCTGGCATCGACAGCGTGAGCGTGTCGATCGACGGCTCGGAAGCGACTCACGATCGCCTGCGCGGCGTGACCGGTTCGCATCGCTCAGCGCTTTCGGCCATGCGCTCGCTGCGCGACGCCGGCGTGCGCGTTGCAACCAACACGCAAATCAATCGCCTGAGCATGCCCGAGCTGCCCGAGCTCTTGGAGACCATCGCCGCGCACGGCGCGCACAGCTGGCAGATCCAGCTCACGGTGCCGATGGGCCGCGCCGCAGACGAGCCGGATGTTTTACTGCGGCCGCACGATCTGTTGGAGTTGTTCCCGCTCCTGGCCCGGCTCAAGGCGCGCTGTGATGAGCTTGGCGTGCGTATTTGGCCAGGCAACAACGTCGGTTATTTCGGCCCCTACGAGACCGCGTTGAAAGGGCGAATGCCGCGCGGACACATGGCCTCCTGCGGCGCGGGGCGCACCACGCTGGGCATCGAAGCGGACGGCGCGATCAAGGGCTGCCCGTCGCTGCCCACGGAAGCTTGGACGGGCGGAAACATTCGCGACAGCTCGCTGCGCGACATCTGGGAGCGCTCGGCGCCGCTCCGCTACACGCGCGACCGCACGGTCGACGACCTGTGGGGGTTCTGTCGCACCTGCTACTACGCGGAGGAGTGCCTGGCGGGCTGCACCTGGACTAGCCACGTCTTCTTCGGCAAGCCCGGCAACAACCCGTATTGCCACCATCGCGCGCTCGAGATGGAACGTCACGGCAAACGCGAGCGCCTAGTGCAAACCCAGGCGGCGTCGGGCCTGCCGTTCGACTATTCTCATTTCGAAATCGTGGTGGAAGACGCGCCTGCCGGCGCGTCCGTCGAGGGGGATAGGGGATTGAATGAAACACCTAATACCGTGCCCTGAATGCAATCGTCACGTGCGTGTCTCCGAGCTGGAGTGCCCGTTCTGCGCGTTGCCGCTCGATCTTGCGAACACGCCTCCGCCGCAGCTACCGCGCAGCCGCCTGTCGCGCGCAGCCACGCTCGCCTTCGGCGCCACGTTGGTGTCGGCCGCGGCGATTTCGGCCTGCAGCGAGGGCACAGCCGTAGTACCCCCCTACGGAGCGGCGCCCGGCGAAGGCGCGGGCGCAGGCGCAGGCCCAGCGAACGGCGGCAGCGGCGGCTCCGCGCAGCCGTCTGCGGGACAATCAGGAGTCGCGGGCTCCCTGAATCTGGGATCGGGTGGAGGCACCGTGTACGGCGGCCCACCAAGCGAAGGCGGCATGGGCGGCACGATCGATCTTCCCGGCGCAGCGGGTGCCAGCGGTGAAGCGGGCGCTGGCGCCGTTCAAGACGGCGGCGGCGGCAACGGTGGCGGACCGTTCGCAGTGTACGGCGGCCCGCCGTGAATCTAAGATGATCCTCAGAGCGCAGGAGCCCAAAGCCTTGAATCACCTCCTCCCGTGCCCCGAATGCAGTCGACACGTGCGTGTCTCGGAGCGGGAGTGCCCGTTCTGCGCGGCGCCGCTCGATCTGGCGAACACGCCGCCGCCGCAGCTACCGCGCAGCCGCCTGTCGCGCGCAGCCACGCTCGCCTTCGGCGCCACG
>DATCFJ010000431.1:0-6007 GCA_036509605.1 Polyangiaceae bacterium
TCCGAAGTCGGCGCCTTTTCGGGCGGCGGCTTCTCGACGGCCAAGATCCAATACACCCTGAGCGGTCCGGATCTGAAAAAGCTCGAGACTTACTCGGAGAGCATCGTCAGCAAGCTGAAGAAGGTGCCCGGCGCGGTCGACGTAGATTCGTCGCTGATCACCGGTAAGCCGGAAATCGGCGTGTATATCGATCGCGCTCGCGCGGCCGACCTCGGGGTGCAAGTGATCGACGTCGCAAACGCGCTGCGCTTGCTGGTCGAAGGCGTACAAGTCTCGACCTACGAGGAGCGCGGCGAGCAATACGAGGTGCACGTCCGTGCCGAACCGCAATACCGCGCCGACAAGAACGGTTTACGGCTGCTCACTGTGCCGTCCTCGCGGCTCGGCTTCGTGCCCCTGAGCGACGTAGTCGAGCTCAGAAACGGCGCAGGACCGTCGCAAATCAATCGCCTGAATCGGCAGCGACAAGTCGCTATCAGCGCCAACCCGGCGCCCGGAGTGGGCGAGAGCACGGTCTCCGACGAGCTGAAGAAGATCATCGACAACGAGCATCTGCCGGCCGAATACAAGGCGGCCACCGCTGGTACGACGCGCGAGATGGCGCGCACCGCGCAGAACTTCTTGCTCGCGTTCGGGCTCTCGTTCGTCTTCATGTATTTGGTGCTGGCGGCACAATTCGAGTCCTGGCTGCACCCGATCACGATCTTGATCTCGCTGCCGCTCACGCTTCCGTTCGCGTTCGTCAGTGTGATCCTGTTCCGTCAACAGCTCGATATTTACTCGATGCTGGGCATCTTGGTGCTGTTCGGCGTCGTGAAGAAGAACGCCATTTTGCAGATCGATCACACCAATCAGCTGCGCCGCGGTGGCATGGCGCGTTTGCCCGCGATCCTACAAGCCAATCGTGATCGCTTGCGGCCCATCTTGATGACCACGCTAGCGTTCGTGGCCGGTATGATCCCGCTCGTGGTTTCGCATGGCGTCGGCTCAGGCTTCAATCGCGCGACGGCAGGCGTCGTGGTCGGCGGTCAGCTCTTGTCGCTCGCGCTCACGCTGCTTGCGACCCCCGTCGCCTATTCGCTCTTCGACGACGCTTCGAACGGCCTGCGTCGCCTGTTCCGCCTGAAAGGCCCAGGCGAATTCGACGTCGCGGACGGCCGCGCACCTGCCACCGGAGCTGAACACTGATGCTCAAAGTAGGCGACCTCGCCCCCGATTTCACCGCCCAAGATCAACACGGTAAAACGCTCACGCTGAGCACGCTGCTCGAGCGCGGCCGACTGATCATGTACTTCTACCCGAAGGATTTTACGCCCGTATGCACCGCGCAAGCGTGCACCTTTCGGGACGCCTCCGAAGGCCTAACGGAGCTCGGCGCGACCGTCGTTGGCATCAGCGGCGATAGTGCCGACTCGCACCAACGCTTCAGCGACAAGCACAGCGTACCCTTTTCGCTGCTCGTCGACCCGGAGCGCCGCCTGATCAAAGCCTACGGCGCGTCGATGCCCATCCTCAACCGCACCTTGCGCGTCACCTACGTCATCGACACCAACCGTCGCATCCTCGGCGCCTTCCACCACGAGCTCTCCGCCGCCAAACACCTCAGCGACGTAAAAAAAGCCCTAGAATCTCAGCGCTAGCCCGCCCATCCCGATCCCTCGGTTGGGTTGATGGTCATTGCGCTAGGCAACACGTCGCTGCAGGCAAAGCCTTCGGCGTCGCAAGTCCGCACCTACCTAGTCGGAGTTTCGGGGAGGGCGGGCTGGGCGGCGATGGGGCTAGATTTGAGGGGGATCGAGGGTGAGGCGCCGGGCGGCTTTAACTTTGCGGGTGGAGAGTTCGATACCGAGGGCGTCGAAGCCGAGGTGGTTGGCGACCGCGAGCGCCGTACCATGGCCGCAGAACGGATCGACGACGAGGGTGGTTTGGGATTCTTCACGGAGGAAGCGGCAGGCGAGGTGGCAGGCCGCGACGCCCATGGCTTTGCTCCAGGGCTTGTAGCCCGCGTCGGGTAGGACGTCGGGCCCCGGGTGAGTGATTGTTTCGCGGGGCGAGTGCGCGAAGCAGAGCAGGTGCGAGTAGCTAGCGCGCCCGTGGCTGATGGTACCGGGCGCGCGACGGCACACGACTTTGTGCCAGAGCAGCGTGCGACCTTCGGCTTCGGCGGCGCATTGCACGAGGTAGCCCTTGTCGATCCAGGCTCCGCCTTTGCGGATGTCGCTTTGGAAGAAGATCGTCAGACCTGGTTCGGGCACCCAGCGCAAGACGGCGCGCGCGGTCTCGCCGAACCAAGCCTTCCAGCCTTCGAAGCCGCGTTCCGGCACTTCCGAAACGTCGGGCAAGGAAGTGATCACGCTCGCACCGGGTGGCGCCGGATTTTCAGCCATCCAGGCCACGGCCTCGGCCTGGATGATCTCGCGGGTTGGGGGCACGCGAGTCACGCGTTCAAACCGCGGTGATCTTGGCGATTTCGGCTTCTATCGTCTCCCACTCGGCTAGCCAGGCTTCGATCTGCTTGCCGAGTGCGAGGCTTTCGCGTTCCAGCTTGTCGACGTCGGCGGCGCTCGTGCGCTCGAAGAAACCGTCGGCGGTGTAGCTGTCGGCGATCGCCTTCTTGCGCGCTTCTGCGGTTTCGATCTGCGCCAGCAACTTGTCGCGCTGTGAGGGGAGGGTGCCCAACCGATTGCGACGCTTCTTCTGTTCTTCCCAGGATAAGCCGGGTGGCGGGCTCGATTTCTTGTTGCTACCCGTGCCAGTGCTCGCGGTCTTGGCCTTCAGGCTCACGGCGTCGATATCCAGATGGTCGTCACCCGCGCGCGCCAGGTACTCGGCGTACGTGCCGGCAAACTCTCGCGGACCCTCGGTGGTCACTTCCAAAATGCGTGTGGCCAGCTCCGACACGAACGAGCGATCGTGGGACACGAAGATGACGGTGCCCTCGAAGGCTTTCAAGCCTTCGACGAGCGCGGCGATGGCCTCCAGATCCAAGTGATTGGTCGGCTCGTCGAGCACTAGAACATTGGGCTTTTCGGCGATGATTTTGCAGAAAATCAGGCGAGCGGCTTCGCCACCGGATAGTGCGCCGACGGGCTTCATCACGTCGTCCCCGCTAAACAGCACGCGACCCAGCATGCCGCGGACCGTGGCGGTGCCTTCCGACGGGCACGACTCCCAGATGTAGTCGAGCGGCGTTTGCTTGTCGCTGCCGAGCAGCTCGTGATGGTCCTGCGCGAAGTAGCCGAGGCGCACCTCATGCCCCAGGCGGACCTTGCCCTGGTCGGCCTTGAGCCGCTCCATGATGATCTTCAGCAGCGTCGACTTACCCAGGCCGTTGGCGCCGATCACTGCGAGCTTTTCGCCTCGGCGTACCGTCAGCGAGACATTCTTGAGCACGACCTTTTCGCCGTATGCCTTGGAGATGCCTTCGAGCTCGAGCACTTCTTTGCCGCTCGGTCGTTCGGGTGTGAAGCGGAATAAGGGCTCACGACGCGAGGTCTGGGCGAGCTCTTCGACTTCGATCTTTTCGATTTGCTTCAGGCGGCTTTGAGCTTGCTTGGCCTTGCTGGCCTTGGCTCCGAAGCGATCAACGAAGGCGCGTTTTTCGGCGATGATCTTTTGCTGCCGGCCGACTTCGAGCTCTTTGCGCTCGCGCACGGCGGCCTTTTCGACGACGAAGCGCGCGTAGTTGCCCACGTAGCTCGTGACCGTGCCGTAATCCACGTCCAAGATGTGCGTGGCAACGTTGTCCAGGAAGCGCTGATCATGCGAGATCACGAGCGCCGTCCCGCGGTACGCGGCCATGAACTTTTCGAGCCAGCGGATGGACAGGATGTCCAAATGGTTGGTTGGCTCGTCGAGCAGCAAGCAATCCGGGCCGCCGATCAACACCTGCGCCAAGAGCACGCGCAGCTTGAAGCCACCGGACAGCGTCGAAAGCTTCTGCTGGTGCGAGGCGATCGGAATGCCTAGGCCTTCCAAGATCGCCGTCGCGCGCGCCTCGAGCGTATAGCCGTCATGCGTGCTGAGGGTCTCTTCGAGGTCGGCGAGCTTACTCGCATCCCCGTCGTGGTCGATGATCCGGGTGCGTTCCTCGAGCGCCTTCCAAACCAGCGTGTCCCCCATCATGGCGACGTGCAGGATCAACGCTTGATCGTCGAGGAAGTGATCTTGGCGGAGCACGCCGACTCGGGCGCGCTTGGGGATGGTCACGGTGCCGCCCGTGGCCTGCTCGTCTCCAGCCACTATGCGGATGAACGTGGTCTTGCCTGATCCGTTGGCACCGACTAGGCCGTAGCGCGAGCCCTCGTTGAGCTCGAGGCTCACACCTTCGAAGAGCGCGCGCGCGCCGTATGCTTTGCCGAGATCGGTCGTCCGGATCATATCGCGGGGGGTGAATGCCCCAGGAGGTGCACAGAGTCCACTAGGAAATGCGGCTGCGGGTCGCCCAAGCCGCACACAGCACCACGAAACCCGCTGTCACGAGCATTGGCGCTGTAACGCGCTCCCCGAGCAGCAGCCAAGACCAGAACATTCCGAGCGCTGGTTGCGCCAATTGCACCTGACTGGCACGCGCAATCGTCGTGCGTGTGAGCCCGCGATACCAGGCAAAAAAGGCCAGATACATGCTGACCACCCCCACATAGCCAAAGCCTAGCCAAGCCCGCCCGGAGATCGCCGAGTGCAGCGGATGGAGGCTCAGCGCAACGAGCGAGAGCAACAACGTGAGCGGCAAAGACAACACGAGCGCCCAAGAGATCACGCGCCAGCCGCCAAGGCGACGCGTCAAGCGCGCACCCTCGCCGTAACCGAACGCGGCGCCCAAGACTCCGGCGAGCAGCCACACGTCCGCTGCCGAGACGTGCAACGAGGCCTGCGTGACACCGAAGGCGAACACCGCGGCTGCCCCTAGGGAAGACGCGAGCCAAAACGTCGCAGACGGTCGCTCGCCGTTGCGCACGACGGCGACCAGCGCGGTCGCCATCGGCACCAGACCGATGATCACGAGCGCGTGCACGGCGGGAACCGAGCTGAGCGCGATCGCGCTGCATAGCGGAAAGCCGAACACGACGCCCAACGCAACGAGCAAAAGCGGAATCAGATCCGAGCGCGCCGGCAACCGCTCGCGGCGCGCCGCGAGCACGAGCAGCGCCAGCGCACCGGCCACTACCGAGCGCCCCGCTCCAACCAGTAACGATCCGAGCTCCGGTACTGCAGCGCGCGTCGCAGGTACAGTGAGACTGAAACACAGGACCCCGACGATGGCCGCTCCCAGCCCCCGAAAAGGACCCGCGAGGCGCGTTGCCAGCCCTTGTAGCGTTATCGAGCGATCGAGAGTAACGTTACTTAGTCGCGACATGGAAACAGATAACAGTCTTTCGGCCATTGGCAAGTCCTTGAAGGCGGACGTGCGTATTGCGGCGGACCTTCGGCGCCGAGTCAGAGCGCTCCCGTCCGGGGCAGTGCTGCCGTCGGTGCGTGAGCTGAGCGCGGAGTACGCAGCCAGTCCGGTCACTGTGCATCGCGCGATGGCGCAGCTGGCACGCGAGGGCCGCGTCGTCACTCGTCCGGGGGACGGCACATACGTGGCCGAACGTGCGCGCGAGACGCCGCATGCCGATTCATCGTGGCAACTCACGGTACTCGGTCCGCCGACGGACGCCGTCGCAAGCGCAGCCTTCGAGCTGCCTGCGCCTGGCTCGTTAGTATTGGGCAGCGGCTATGCCGATGTATCGCTACAGCCTTTGGCGCTGCTTGCCAAAGCTGCGCGGCGCGCGGCCGCCAACGCGCACACCTGGGATCGCTTGCCGCCTGAAGGCAACCCGGAGCTCAGATGGTGGTTCGCGCGTGACGTTGGCGGCGGCGCGCGCGCAGAAGACGTGGTTCTGGTTTCCGGCGGCCAAGCCGCCCTGGCGGCTACGTTTCGCACGTTGGTGCCGTTCGGTGGGCCCATCTTGGTGGAGTCTCCGACGTACTTCGGTGCGCTCAGCGTCGCGCGCTCGCTCGGGCT
>DATCFJ010000432.1:0-16913 GCA_036509605.1 Polyangiaceae bacterium
AACCCCGACCAAGTCTGGCAATGCGGCACGCAGCTCGTGGTTCTGGGCGAGACACCCGCAATGGTGCAGCGCGCTTGCGGGCCGCCCGCGACAGCTCAGCAGGTCGTGTATCAAGCAGCGGCGGGCGAGCGAGCGGTCGACGTCTGGTCCTACCAACCTGCCGGCTCGGCCGTCCGAATGCTCAAGTTCGAGGACGGCGCGTTGGTCTCGCTCAAAGCGGTAAACTAGGGCCGACGCGAACATCGACTTCATCCAAGTGAAGTGAGCCAATTGGGTTGATGGTCACGCAGCGCGTCGCGCCGCGACAGAGCCTTCGGCGTCGCGCCGCGGCCCCCGAGGCAGGAGCGAGCCTTCGCAGCTGGCGGCGCGCCTCGGCAGCCCTCCGCGGGTGACTAGATAGTGGGGAGTGGGGAGCCCGCACCAATTGCGGTTCTAAAGACAGGCCAATTGTGGCCGCAAATCGGCCCTCTCTCCAACGGCCAAATGGTGGGGGTTCCCCACTAATGGGGTCTCCGGAAAAGGCCACCTCGGCAGGCGGCACCCGATCTGCTCACGCGGATTCTGGTGCAGCCGAGCCTCCACGCCGAAGGCTATGACGGCCCGCGCCCGCCTCGTGACCATCAATAAAAAAGCAATCGCGCCGACTAGGGTGACCGGTGCTTGGGAGCGCTCAGTGCTTGGGAGCGCTCAGTGCTTAGGAGCGCTCAGTGCTTCGAAGCGGCTGCGCTGGCCTTCGCGCAGCTTGCGCCGATCGGGAAGCCGCTCGGCGGTGATTTCTTTAGGCGTTGCTCGGTGGCGGGCGTGTAGTGGCCGTCTTCGTTGACGGGGTCTTCGTGGTGATTGCGGTTCCAGAGCTTTTGGAAAGCGAGCACGTCGGTGGCGGTGTGCTGCGGCGGCGTGCCGGTGCCCTTATAGTCGAAGTGCACACGGTCCGAGGTACCGAGCCACTTGAAGTCTTGGGCTTCTAGCGCGGGACGCCACTTCGAGGCTTCGGCGATGTCCAGCGCGGTGCCGATTTCGTGATTGCTCTCACCCGGCGGTGTTGCGAGCTGCACGCCGCAGCTCTTACTCACCGACCAATGCGACACTAGGTACTGCTGAGCGACTGTCCGCAAGCAGCTGTTAACTGTCATCTTCGCACTCGTGTGCGCGTCGAGCGCCTTGACCAGGTGATCGCGCGCGGCGACTGCTAAGTACGGAAACACGTGCGCGGCCATCACCAAGTTCGGACGCTTGGGTAGCGCCACGAAGTCGTTCGGCTTGATGCAACGCGCTTGCTCGATAATCTGACGGCTCAAGCCGTCCACGCTTTCGGTCGAGCAACTGCCGGCAGCTGCGTCTTGCACAGTGGCGAAGTGTTTGGGCGGAGCGGGCTTGGCGGGGCTGCCGCTGCTGCTCGGCGCCTCGTCGCTGCCCTCGTCCTCGAACGCGGGCTCGGCGGTCTGGCCCTTCTCGAGAGCGGGCGTGTTGCTGGCCATGGCCATGGCCGCGGGGTCCGGTGCCTCGGCGTCGGCG
This sequence comes from Polyangiaceae bacterium, assembly GCA_036509605.1. Classification (GTDB taxonomy): domain Bacteria; phylum Myxococcota_A; class Polyangia; order Polyangiales; family Polyangiaceae; genus PMG-095. The sequence goes on from DATCFJ010000432.1 coordinate 1,516, forward strand.
GGAAAAGCCACGCTCGCAGCGCTCGCGCTGGGCATGGGCGTCGTGTGCGGCGAGCCGCCCTTGACGATAGTGAACACGCTCACCGCGATCACAGCGCACGGAGCGACGAAAGCCAGGCCCAGGAGCAACGCGCGGCGCACGGACGGCCACAAGTCCGGCGGCACGCCATTGACGTCGTCCTGTCTAGGCGTGTCTTCGCGGGACGGCGGAGCCGCGTCTTCGTTGGCAGGGTCGTCCGCCATGGCTGCCCGCGGTACCGCGATCGGCAGGGCAGAGCAAGCAGCAAGACAACCCGCAGGAAACGGGAGGGGCTCGGCGGCCGGGGGGCGGCTACGCGCGAAACCGTGCTATCCAGCGCTTCGTGTCTGCACCGGAGTCGCCGCCTGCCGTGGATGCCGGCGAGTTCTACGATGACATGTGGCAGCGCTACGGGCATCTGGACTCAGCGAGCCCGGCCGCATTCCACCGTCGGCGGTTGATCCTCGAGCTGTGCACTCGGCATGCGGCCGGTGCGCGTCAGGTGCTCGACGCGGGCTGCGGGCAGGGCGAGCTGGTGCAAGAGCTGCGGCTCGGGTTTCCCAATGCCACGCTGTGCGCGTCCGATGTATCGCTCGCTTCAGTGCGCGAAACCCAGCGCCTGAATCCAAACTTGGAGGTCCTGCAGATGGACCTCAGCGTGCCGAACTTCGAGCGCGTTTACAGCCAGTACCTGGGCCGTTTCGAGCTCATCACCTGCTCCGAGGTCGTCGAGCACATTCCCGATGATTGCCTAGCGGTAGAGCGTGTAGCTCGTTTGCTCGCGCCGCGCGGCACGCTCGTGCTCACCGTGCCCGGCGGCAAGATGTCGCGCTTCGACGAGCTGATCGGCCACCAACGACACTACACGTCGCAGCGCCTGCGCGACCTCTCGCAGCACGCAAACCTCGAGCCGCTCGAGGTACTGGCCTGGGGCTTTCCGTTTCAGAACCTGTATCGCACGGCGGTGCGCGTCGCGTCGCGCATGAGCATGCCGAAGCCGGGTGAATCCGCGAAGCCGGCGAGCAACGGCCGCGGTGTGAGCGGCGTGCTCGGCGCCGGCTATGCGCTGTTCGGCCGCGCGCTCCGGCCGCTTTTCTATTTGAACCGCAATTATTGGGGCGAGCAAATGCTGCTCGTCGCGCGCAAGCGGTGAGCTCGAGAGCCAACGAAAGCGAGCTGAAGCGGCTCGCGCGCCACGCCGCGAATTTCGTGGATCTGCAGTGGACATTGGTGATTCGCGCGCTCGAAGGCGTGGCTCCGCTGGCACGCGGACGGCTCTTGGACGTCGGCTGCGGTGACAAGCCGTATCTGGAGGTCTTCGAGCCGTTCGTATCGCAGTATCTGGGAGTCGAGCACGAGGCTTCCTTTCGGCAAACCGCGAGCGCAACACGCACGCGCGGCCCGGACGTGTTTTACGACGGCAAGCGCTTGCCGTTCGCGGACGGCGAATTCGACACCGTGCTCAGCGTGCAAACGCTCGAGCACACGCCGGATCCGCAAGCGCTGCTTGCCGAGATGGCGCGCGTGCTGCACCCAAACGGCGTGCTTTTGCTGACCGCGCCGTTCTCGTTTCGCCTGCATGAAGAGCCGCACGACTACTTTCGTTACAGCCCGCATGGCTTGCGCGCGCTGTGCGCGGAGGTAGGGTTGGTGGTCGAGCGTTGCGAAGCGATGGGCAACCTGTGGAGTCTGCTCGGCCACAAAATAAACTCCTATTTGGCGCTCAATTTGGCGCGCGCGGGCGGCCTAGCGCAGGGGCTGGACAAGCTCGGCCACGAGTCTCAACAAAGCGCGCGACCACGCTTTTGGCTGATGCCGTTCGTCGCACTGGGCATGACGTCGGTGTCCGTTGCTGCCAAAGTGTTGGACCGCGTGGCGCCCGACGACACCGAATCACTCGGCTTCGTGATCGTGGCGCGGCACAAGAGCTCAATGCTCGGCTAAGAACGAGCGCAGGCGCGTCACGGCGCGGCTCAGATCCTCGCCCGTTTTCCAGTCTTTGACGAGCTCCGCGTGCAGCGCGAGACGCGCGATCTCTTCCGAGATCGACGTCGGGTGGTACACGTCGTTACCGCGCAGGATGAGCATGGGCGTGGAGCAGCGCTCGACTGCGGCGCGCGTGACGCTGAACACGAAGTCACCGCCGTACATTCGCTCGCGAAACTCGGGCAACTCCGCCGCCGAGATGTCAGGGCGCGTCTGACTCAGCTCCGCGGCCCAGCTGTCGAAAAGCTCGTAAAATACCGCGCGATTCGCGCCGTCGAAGCCGATTGGCTGCTGCAAGACGGCAGCGCTCACGCGCTCGGGGGCCGCGGCGAGCAGCGACAACACGAATGCTCCACCAATGCACACGCCGAGCACGTGGCAGCGCTCGACCTTCAGCTCGTCTAGCAACGCGAGGTGGTCGTCGGTGTACGAATGCCAACCGTCCGCCGCGCGGATCGGCGCACGCGACGCGCCCGCGTTCCGCTGATCCATGGTGATCACGCGAAACTCCCCCGACAGCTCTTTCACCGGGTGATACGGCGAGCGCGCGAGCAGCTCGATGGCGGAGCGCATTCCGCCGGGCGCGAACACGAGCAGCGGGTAACCGCCACCGTGCTCTTCGTAGTAGATGGACGTCGCGCCGCGAGTGAAGGTCGGCATGCGCCGAGCTTGCCACGCTCAGGCAGGCTGACTCAACGACTCACTGATCAAAAGCCCGAGCTCGTCCGCGCTCAGGCCGGCCACCGCGTCGCCGTCGTCGAGCAAGCTGCTCGCCACGTCGCGCTTCTTTTCGTGCAGCTTGACGATGCTGTCCTCGATGCTGTCCTTGGTGATCAGCCGGTACACGGTGACCGGCCGCTCTTGGCCGATGCGGTGCGCGCGGTCCGTCGCTTGCGCCTGTACCGCCGGATTCCACCACGGGTCCGTGTGGATCACGTAGTCAGCGGCCGTCAGATTCAGGCCAAAACCGCCCGCCTTTAGGCTGATCAGGAACAACGGTGCGTCACCCTCCTGAAACGCAGCAACGCGGGCCTGGCGCTGCGCCTGCGGAGTGCTGCCGTCCAAGTATTCGTAGCGAATGCCGCGCTCTTCGAGGCGCTCCCGCACCAACGCCAGAAAATCAACGAATTGGCTGAACACCAAGGCACGGTGTTGGTTCTGGCTCAGCTCAAGGACCAGCTCCAAGAAGACGTCGAGCTTCGAGCACTCGGGTGGCGCGTCGGGGAACACCAAGACAGGGTGACAGCAGAATCGTCGTAGCCGCATGATCTCGGCGAGCACCTCGATCTTGTTGCTGCGCTTGCCGTGCACCGTATAAAGCTTCTGATGGATCTGCTTTCTCAGCAGGGCGTAGCGCAGCGCTTCGTCCTCGGACCAGCGCACGTCGTGCTGAACTTCGGTGATCGGCGGGAGATCGAGCGCGACCTCGCGCTTCAAGCGCCGGAGCAGGAACGGCTTGACCAACTTCTGCAGCAGCTCGGTCGAGTCGCGCCCACCATCCCGCTCGACCGGCATCAGGAACGTGCGCTTGAAGTGCGGCCAGTCCCCGAGCAACCCCGGATTCAGGAAGCGGAAGATGCCCCACAGATCGCCCAAGTGATTTTCGACGGGAGTACCGGTCGCGGCGATGCGTTGTTTGGCTGACAGAGAATACGCGGCTTTTGCCCGCAAAGACTCAGGATTCTTGATGAACTGCGCTTCGTCGAGCACGACCGTGCCCCAGGCTATCGCCGACAGCTCCGCTTGGTCTTGCTGCAAAAGCGTGTAGCTACACACAACCACGCTCGCGTCACCCTTGGGATCGAGCAAGGGGGCGAGCAGCTGTGTGCGCTCGCTGCCGACGTATTCGAGCGGAATGAGCGTCGGAGCGAAGCGGCGAATTTCCGCAATCCAATTGCCGCACACCGACGTCGGGGCGACGACCAACGTCGGACCGTGGCTCTCGGTCGCGCGCTCGATCAGCAGCGCTAAGATCTGAATCGTCTTACCCAGGCCCATGTCGTCCGCTAGGCACGCGCCCAAGCCCAGCTCGCTCAAGTGTGAGAGCCAATGAAAGCCGTCCACTTGGTAGGGGCGTAAGGTCGCGCGCAGCGTGGCCGGCACAGTGAGCTCGCGCTTCGAGAGTTGCGCCACGCGCTCCAGCCACTGTCGGCTCTCCGTGTCTACCTCGAAGCCGGTGTCTGCGTGGCTGAGCTCTTGGAGCGGGAATAGCGCGCTCTTCGGCAAGCGCAGCTCCGCCCCGACGCGCGGTTTGGAGTTGACGGCCTTGAGCGCTGCCAGCACACGCCGGACGCGCGCTTCAACCTCGAGGAATGCGCCATTTTCGAGCCGCAAAAAGCGTCCATTGGCCAGCGCGGGCGCATGCACGAGCTGGCTGAGGGAGACCTCGGTCACGGAGTCCAACCGCACGCCGCCGGTCACCAAATACCAGCCCTTGTCGACCCGCAATCGGCCATGCAAGGACTTCGAGCTGGCGCTGCCCGCGAGCTTCATGCCGCCGGATTCCGGCCATTCGAGCGCGCACTGCGCTTTTGCATCCCGCAGCTCGCACAGCAGTTGCAGCACGCCCTCTTCGCCCAACGTCCAACTGTCCGGAGTGTCGAGCGGCGACCGCTCATCCGGATCTTCTTCGATCGAGAGTGTGGGGCACGAGCTACGAAGTTGGTCGTGCAGCAGCCGCTCTTTTTCGAGATCACGTTCGCAACGCAAGCGGTGCCCGCCCAAGTAAGCGCTCAAGCTCGAGCGCCCCACCCCGGCCAGAAAAAACCGCCCCTGTTCAGCAAACGGACGCACCCCGAGCTGCACCAGCCAAGCGCCGGCATGCGGCGCAAAACGCAAACACGCCGTGGCGTCGGCCTCCACCGTGCGCTCACTGCCCAGCTCCGGGCTGCGCACCTCGACGCTGTCCGAGAGCTTGCCGAGCACCGCTAATAGCTCCTTTTCGTGGCTCTTGGGAATGCGCGCGCCGCCGCGTAGCGCCTCAATCACGCGCTGCATTGCAGGCGTGACGCGATACACGACGAGCCGAGTTTCGCCCTCTGGAAGCGCGTTCACGCCCAGCTCCGCGCCGGCAGGGTCGACGAAGACTTCGACGTAGCCGCGCTCTTCGCGCGTCTCGATGCGCGGCGTACCGCGCAGCACCTCCACCGGAGCGCGCGCGCGCAGCGCGTTGACCACGCGCGGATGGCCAATCAACGCCTCAGCCGCATCCGCCGTAAAGTCCCGCGCGCCCGCGTGCGCCTCGCGCGTGAAGTCCAACACGCGCTGATCTTCCGGCGGCAGCTCGGCGTACAGCGGCCACAGCTCGGCCAGCGTAGTGCGACGTCCCTCGGTCCAGCCCTCGTTCGGGCGGCACTCCTGCAGCGCGGGGCGATTCAGCTCACCACGTACCATGTCCACGTACCAGGCCACGCGGTAGCTCTGCGCGCTCACCTCCGGCACACTCTCGCTGATCAAAGCGAGCGCATCGAGCGCCTTCTGCCACTCGGCCTTGGTCGAAATCAGATCCCAAATCACGAGCTCTTTGGCTGAGCGCGTGGGCGCCGGGAGGAGCTCCGGCGCGATCCGCGGCAGCTCCGTCCGAAAGTGCTCATCGTTCAACAATTCAGCCAAGAACAAGGACTGCCGCGCGAACCAGCGGTAGCCAGCCACGTGCCAGCCGCGCGCACGCCGTAGCAGCTCTTGGCACCAGTTGGCGCGCGCCCACTTGTCCGGCGCGTGCAGGTGCACCGTCAGCGCGAGAATGAGTAACTCCCAACCGGCGATGTCCGGAGAGAGCTGATGCACGTCGAGCCGGCGCTGCTCCTCGGGCGGCTCGCTCAGGTGGCGAAGGAGAATGCGGAGTGAGCGCAGCGCACCGCGCGCCAACTCGGACGTTCCCGCATTGAGCACGCGCTTGGCAGCGGCGTGGCCGGCCTCGCTGTCACGCGCACAGAGGAGCAGCGCGTAGAGCGGCGCGAGCGCGCCGCAATCAGCGAGCGCATCACGCTGCCGTGGCGCGGAGAGCACGTGATCCAGCCGCGCTTGTGCGTCCGGCAGATTGCCCTCCAAGAAGCGAACCGCGACGGAAAGCGCGAGCCCAGTTTGACTCGGCAATTGCGACACCAACGCCGGCACGCGCTCGAGCTCGCCGCGCAGCACCGCGTGCTGATAGAGGACACCGCACAGAGTGCCGATATTTTCGGCACTTTCATCGATCCTGCGCTGATCCAACCACGCGTACAGCTCGTCGCACTCCGTCGGCGCAATCAAGCACTCCTCGAGCGCCAGCGTTGCAACACGCAGCGCATGGTCCCCCCAAACGCGCACCAGCCACTCCGCGTCGAACGGCTCACACAACGACCGCCGCAACCACTCCGCCCGCGTCGCCGGCCCCGCCTCCGGCGGATTCTTACGAGCCGCAAAGCGCCGCTGAAAGTCAGCGAGCCCCCCACTCTGCAACGCCAGCGTGAGGTCGCTCACCGAACGCATGGTGAGCAACGCGCGCATCACCGCCGCAATCCGCTCGAGCTCCCCCGACTCCGAGAGGCGTCGCAGCACGAGCTGCTCGAAATCCGGATGAACGGCGAAGTGCGGCTTGAGCGACGGCGAGCGAAGGCGCCGCGCAGGAACGACCCAGCCGGCGAGCTGCGCCTTCTTCAGCCAAGCAGCGCCGGGGACGGCCGGCGCGGGGCTCAGCGATTCGAGCACAGTGACGGGCAGCGCCTGCTCGCTGGCGATCGCGCCGAGCAGCGTCCAATCTTGGACGTTGAGAGCTGCGGCGAAGGCCGAGAAGCGTTCCAGATGCGCGCGCAGAGTCACGGGGCTCGGTAGCGCTCAGGGCGCTCCGTGACAACCCTACTCGCTAAACTCCAGCGGATACCCCGACTCATTTGGCAGCTTGCCGTTCACGCGGATCACGCGGACGCCGCCGCCCACGTGGGCAGGGCGCGCGTAGCTGATGCCACCGTCGGTGTGGGAGACGAGGTTCAACAATTGCGATAGGGAGTCGACGGCGCGCGGTGGGCCGGCGAGACCGCGGATCTTTCGGTCGATCCAGAAACGGCTGACTTCTTCCGGAGTCATGTGCAGCACGGTTTGGTCGAAGCCGACGCGATCGGTGGAGCGCGCGGTGTGATTGAAGGGCACGTTGCGCTGGCCGGAGAAACCGCTGTCGTCCGCGTTGGTGAAGATACGGCGCAGCTCGTTCATCTTCAGATCTTTGATGCTCGAGTCCTTGGACACGAACACCGCTAACACGACGTTGTCCGCGGCGTGCGCGGAGCGCTCGACTCCGGGCGGCGAGCAGAGCAGCGCTGCGAGTATGGCCAGCGCCAACGATACGGTGTGCCTCTGAGCTCGACGGAGCGGGCTATGGCTCGCCATTGTTCAGAACGCCCACGCCGCTTGAGAAGCCAGAATTCTGAGCGGGTAAGCGCCGTAGCCCGCTGCGCCCGGCGCGCTAAAGTGAACATCCGAGTACTGAAGCTTAAACACGACGGCGGCCGTGGGTCGGAAATTCAAGCCAATTTCCAAGCCTGTTGCTGGTGGAATCGAGGGCGAGTCCGGCGAGTAAGCGTGCTGGATGATCGCGTACGGCATCAAGCGCACGACCGGAATACGGTAGCCCACTAACCCGTACGCACCCCAACGCAGATAATCGGCCTGGAAGCCTTGTGGCCCTTGAACCACCGTGCCGCGAGGCCGTCCACCCTGGGCAAAGTTAGCCTCATTCATGATGGCCTCACCCTGAACGAGCCACGACTTGTATTCCCACTTCACGTCCGCCCCGAGCGACAGCTCTTCGTACCTCGACAGCGTGGTGTACGCTTGGTCGACGACGCTGTGTCCGCCAGTCGTGGTCAAAGTATATTTCGCCGAGCGGTCGTAGTACCCGCCGCGGTAGAACGAGCCACCCACCGTGAGCGAGCCGACGGCGTCGGTCTTCGCGTACACGCGCCCGCCGAAGGCTTTGTCGTCGTTGAAGTCTTGGTAGTCGACCGGACCGCGACCGTTCGACAGCGTTAGGTTGTAGCCAATTTCGAACGGATCCAAAAAACCGCTACCGTACAGTTGAAGGCCGGTTTGTTGCTCTGGAAATAGCTGATTGGCCACTACGAACGGCTTCTTGATGCCAATGATTGTAGGCGAGCCGTGGTCGACGTTCCAAATGCCGTATGGCGTGAGAAACTGGCCCATTTGCAGGTGAAACAGGCCGTTGAACGCGTGCTCTATGTATACGCGCTCGATGCGAATGCCGCCCCAGCGAATCGGTTCTTCGAACCCGGCGTAGTCGAGCACTGTGGTGTCGGTGCGGTTTAGGTTGCCGCTCGAGTCCGCGGTGGTCGCGCCGTTTGGCAAGTACAGAAAGCGAACCTCAGCGAGAGCGCGCCAGGAATCACCCAGGTTGCTGCTCATGTATAGGTTGAAGTTGCCGACCGCGAAGGAGTTGGCCCCCGAATAGGCGTGCGTCCAAACGTTGGACTTCGGGATCAGCAGGCGCTGATAGGTGAAGTCCGCGAAGCCGTACAGGTCGAGCGTATGCGTCTGGTCGCTGTCGGTGGTCTGTTCACCAGTGAAGCTATCGCCGCTGGCCGCGGGTGCGGAGTTGAACTTGGCGTCGGCTTCGCTGTCCGCCGTGGCGCTGGTCGGGCCCGACGCGGCCTCCGCCGTAGCGGGTGCTGCTGCGCTCGAGTCAGGCGTTGCCGTTGCCGCAGGTGTAGCCGGAGGCGTGGCGTCTGGAGCAGGAGCGGCGGATGCCACACGCGAGCTGGCTAGCACTAACCCAGCGAGCGCGATCCCTCGCGGGCGCAGCCAACGGCGGCTCATTTCTTACACGACCCGGCGACCACGCAGATCTGCGTCTTGTACACACCGCCAGACGGACCTGTCAGGTCGCAGCACTCCTTGCCACCGAAGCAGTCATTGGTCGTCAGCGAGCAACCCTGGACGTAACAGACCTTGGTCATGAAGCTCTCGCAGAAGGTCGCCTGAGTGCCCTCGCAGTCCTTGTTAGACAGACACGCTTGGCCGTCACCAGTCGGCGGCCGCTCGCAATACGACGGGGCCGTGGAGGTATCGCATGCGTAGCCGCCGTCACAGTCCGTGTCGACCGCGCAGCCAGTGTTGGTGCAGTAGCCGCCATCGCTCGACAGCGCGTGGCACGTATTGTATTTGGCGTCGTTGCAATCCCTGTCGGTCATGCAGGCGAGGCCGCGCTTAGTCGGTTTGCACTCAGTGCCAACCAGCTCGTAGTTGTCTTCGCAGACGCAGGCATCAGCCTTCACGACCTGATGGTCGCCGCAGCTAACGCAACCGTGCTCACCGGTCACGAGCCCCATGCTGTTGTCGCATTCGCACAGCCCCGCGTCGGCGTCGTATATTTGACCTGGGTCGCAGCGATCACTCGAGTGGTAGAGGCAGCTCGACGCGCCGCCCATACTGGTGAAGGCCAACAACAAGCCCAGTGCTGAAATCCGAGACCGGCAAAGCATGTCGGATATAGACGACGCGGGGCCCATGATTCTTAACCTATCTGGGGTACGGATTTCGCGCAGGACGAGAATTTGAGCTTATCGTAGGCTGGGGCGCCTCGTCGAATCTCCTGCTCTATTCAATCCCGGCCTTCCTGCTGAGCCATTGACTCGAGCGGCGATGCGCGAGCCGGCGGACCGGGGGGTGGGTTCGGGGCCCGGCTTTCCACCCGAGCGAATCCTGTTCGCGCAGGCCATCAGCTTGCTGTACCAGCGTTTGAGTCCGAAGCGGAGCCAGCGCTACGGCCTGAACACGATATCGAGACTTTCAACCCGCTCCGCATCGCCGTGCCCGAGTGGCAATCACTCGGCCGAGACTTGCGGCGCGCGCTCGCAGATCCACAAGTAGGCCCACACGAGAGAGCCTCCAAGCTGGGTGCGTGCGCTGCAACGCTCGCGCTTTTTCCTGTCGCCCGAGCACCACTCCAAGCACCACTCCAAGCACCACGCCGGCACGCACGAATGGCTTAAGACTCGCGCGAGCGCTGGGGACGGTCTCGTGCCTCGCGTGGGAGCCGATCCATGTCGGTCTTCCGACGTGGATTCGAGGTTCTCGCGGGCATCCTAGACGCCGTAGAAGCGCGTCCTGTGCAAAACCTTTGCATCCGGGGCGCGCTCGGAAAGACGCCGGCCCATAATCGCGAAGGAGAGCGCGCCGCGACCCAAGATGTGATCAATCTTGAGAAGAGTTTTGCATTCGGAGCGAGCGCCAAAAGGCGCCGGGGACGACGCGCTTTTTTTCCCGGCGCCGAACACGGACGTCGGGCCCCCGCGGCGGCCGCAGGCAGGCGCTTGGGGGCCCTGGCGGCGCAGCGCAGCGAGCACGCCAGCCGTATTTTGCCGTATATCGGCGGGGCAGCTAGGATTACGTCCTTATCGAACTGGTCGACCTGGTTTGCCAAGCTCGCTCGCCCGCGGTACTTCTGCGCTCTATCGCGATGAACCGATCGCAGCACGCTCCAAAAACGCTCCGCGCCTTCGTGGCGTGGCTCGTTACGCTGCTGCAGATCGTGGGCGCGCTGCATTTTGCGCTGGTTCCGCACACGTTTTCGGCAGCGCTGGGTGGCGTCGTGCACGTTCACGCCGCCGCTGGCGCGCAACCGTCCGCGAATCGCGAATCGCGAATCGCGTCGCTGGTTGCGGGAGCGCTCTCCTGCACGAGCGATTTGTGTCCCACCGCCGACGTACCCCCAAGCTCGCTGCTCGGCGGCGCTGCCATCGCAACCGGCTGGGTTCGCTTCGGCGCGGCGTGTCTGCTCGGTGAGCGCGCGGCATGCTCGCCCGAATCGCAACGCGTTTTCCTGAGCGCGCCGAAGACTTCGCCGCCGGTCTGAGTCTCGGCTCAGAGCTTCGCGAATCCGTTCATTGGTCGTCCGCAGAGCCGCGCTCATTCATTGAGCACGGCGATCAGCGACGACCGCCGAGCACCGCTCAGCGCCGCCCGAGCGCGGCCATCCTCAGTCCTCATTGGTATTCATGGCTCATCGACTCAATATCTCACGTGCGTTTGCCATCTCGGCTTGGCTATGTGCCCTGCTCAACGCACCCAGCGCGCACGCCGCAGACACTGTGGTGCCGCCGCACGTTCGTGTACAAATCCCGCCAGAATGGCCGCAAAGCTCGCATAGCGATCGCGACATCGACGTGGTCGTGGTGGTCACCGTGGCCGCGGACGGGTCGGTGCTCGACGCACACGTCGACGATAGCGCTGGCGCCGACTACGACGCCGCCGCGATCGCCGCCGTCAAGCATTGGCAATTCGAGCCAGCCACGCGCAATGGCTTGGCCATTCCTGCGCGCGTCCGCGCCTTGGTCCACTTCGAGCTGCCCGCGCACGAGGCCGCGCCTATCGCCAACCCGCCGCCCGAGACCGTGGACAGTACGAGGGCCGCGCCCAGGCCGGCATCCGCAGAAGCTACGCCGTCACCTGCCGCGAACCCGGACGTGGCCGTCCCCGATGCCGCCTCGACGGAGGCGGCCGAAGATCCGCATGGGCCGACTGAAATCATGGTCGCTGGACGCGCGCGCCCGCCCGCCCGCGGCGCGTCCGATTTCTCGGTCACGGTCGGCGAGCTTTCGCGCGTACCGCGTAAGAATGCTTCCGAGCTGCTCAAGCTCGCTCCCGGCATCATGCTCAGCAACGAGGGCGGAGAGGGCCACGCCGAGCAAGTCTTCCTGCGCGGTTTCGACGCCAAAGAGGGCCAAGATGTCGAGTTTTCATTGGGCGGCGTGCCGATCAATGAAAGCGGCAACATGCACGGCAACGGCTACGCCGATACGCACTTCATCATCCCGGAGCTGGTGTCGTCATTGCGTATCGTGGAGGGCCCGTTCGATCCACGACAAGGGAACTACGCGGTCGCTGGCAGCGCAAACTACGAGCTCGGGCTCGCGCAGCGCGGCTTTAGCGCCAAGTACACCGGTGGCAGCTTCGGCACTGAGCGCTTGCTCTTGCTCTGGGGGCCCGCGGGCGAGAACAAGGGCACGCTGGCCGGCGCCGAGGTCTACAAGACCGACGGCTACGGCCAAAATCGCGACGCCGAGCGCGCGACCGCCATGGGCCAATACGAGGGCCGCTTGGGCAGTGAAGGTTCGTACCGCGTGCTAGCCAGCGCGTACGCTACGCACTTTCACAGCGCCGGCGTGATCCGCCAAGACGACTACCAAAGCGGGCGCATCGGCTTCTACGATAGCTACGCGGCGCAGCCGTACAGCTTGGAACACACGCCCGAGGGCGGCGATGCGTCGCGCTTCTCGATCGCGGCTGATCTCGAATCGCGCGCGGCAGACACCACGCTCACTCAGCAACTGTTCGTGACCCAGCGCAGCCTGCGTTTGCTCGAGAATTTCACGGGGTTTTTGCTGGATGTGCAGCAGCCGCTGCAGAGTCTCCACGAGCAGCGCGGCGACATGATCGATCTGACCGTGAAGGAGACGACGCTCGGCGCGAAGGGCTCAGCACGCCTGCACGGCAAGGCCTTCGGCGAACCGCAGCACATCGAGTTTGGTTACTTCGCGCGCGGGGACGTCGTGAGCGGCGTTCAACAGCGCGATGCCGCGGCCACGGGTCACCCGTACCTGACCGAGGCAAACCTGAGCTCGAACTTGGGCGACATCGGCTTGTACGCGGACGCGGATCTAAAACCTTTACATTGGCTTAGCATCCGTGGCGGCGTGCGCAGCGATCTGTTCAGCTACGACGTGGTCGACAACTGCGCCGTGCACGACGTCGCTCATCCCTCCGCGTCGAACCCGCCCGTCGATCAAAGCTGTCTGAGTCAGGAGGACCGCGGCAAACCGCGCGAGCCCGATCAGCGCGCGTCGACCTCGAGCATTGCGGTGTTGCCGCGCGTCTCGCTGCTGTTCGGCTCGTTCGCCGGCTTCACGGTGTCGGGCAGCTACGGTCAGGGCGTGCGCTCGATCGACCCGGGAGATGTCACACAAGACGTGAAAACGCCATATTCCAGCATCAAATCCTACGAAGGCGGCGTGACCTACGCCAAGCAAACGGACGCGCTAGCGCTCACCGCGCGCTCCATCTTCTTCATCACCCATGTCGACAAGGACCTCACCTTCAGTGAGACCGCAGGCCGCAACATCCTCGGCGGGCCGACGACGCGCACGGGCTGGTCGGGGAACGCACGCGTCACGGGCAGCTTCTTCGACGAGGCCGCCAGCCTGACCTTGGTCAAATCCGAATACGACGACACGCACCTCTTGGTAGCCTACGTTCCGGGCGTCGTATTCCGTTCTGACACCGCGCTGTTCAAGGATTTGCCGCTACCGCTCTTGGGCAACAAGCCGCGCGCAGCGCTCGGCGTCGGAGCCACCTACGTCGGACCGCGCGCACTGCCGTTCGGCGAGCGCAGCGACCCGGTGTTCACGGTTGATTCGTCGGCGACGCTGAGTTTCTCGCACTACGAATTCGGGCTCACGGTGAGCAACCTGTTCGGCCAGCAATATCGGCTCGGCGAGTACAACTTCGCTTCCGACTTTCACAGCGCCAACGCCGTTTCCTCGGCGAGCCGCGCGCAGCCGACTCTCGTCCCAGAGCGAACCTTCACCGCCGGCGCGCCGCGCACGATCTTCGGAAGCTTCGCGGTAAACTTCGGAGGAGCCTGATGAAACTCGGAATTTGGGCCAGTATCGGGCTACTCAGCGTCGGTTGCGTGGGCACCACCGGCGGCGACATCGTCGACTTCCAGGCTGCAGCCTCCGGGCCGAAGGGGGCCATCGCGGGCCAGCCCCTCGGCTTCGATACAGCTCGCGGCTGGCACGTCGAGCTGACGACCGCGCGCATGCACATCGGCGCCATGTACTTGTCCGACTACTCGCCGCCCTCCGGCTCGCAGATCACGAGCTGCATCTTGCCCGGCAGCTACGTCGCGCAGGTGATCGAAGGGCGAGACATCGACCTGCTGTCTGGAGAATCCCAGCTCTTCCCAGTGCTCGGTCACGGCACGGCTCTAGAGGCGCTCTCGGCGCAGGTTTGGCTGACCGGTGGCGACGTGAACAACCCAAACGATCCGCCGCAGCCGACCGTCGTATTGCAGCTCGCCGGCAGCGCACAAGACGGTTCGACGACGCGCAGCTTCACAGCTCAGCTGACCATCGCCAACAACCGCATTAGCGGCACCGGCGCGGTCGCTGGTGCCGACCCGATTTGCACCGAGCGCATCGTGTCGCCGATCCCCACTTCGGTGCAGATCGAGAGCAGTGGCGCGCTGCTGCTTCGCATCGACCCGCGGCTGCTATTCACGAACGTGGATTTCGGCGCGCTCACCCAGCAGAACGCAGACAAGAGCTACGCCTTCAGCGACGACCCAAGCGCCACCGACCAGCCAAGCGTCAATCTTTACAACAACCTGAAGCAGGCGGGGCCACTGTATGCCTTCTCCTGGCAACGCTCCTTGAACTGATAAGCCGGCGGCGGTAGGCGACGCTTCCTGCTCATGCCACTATCAGAGGGATGGGCGTAGGCAAGGAGCGGGCGAGCACGGCTGTGTACTACCGTTTTCAGGACGCGAGCGGGCGCACGCATATCGTCGACTCGCTCGACTCGGTGCCGCAGGCAGCGCGTCCACGGGCGCAACGCATCGAGTACCAACCGCAGCCCGAGCCAAGCTTGCTGCGGCTCCCGCACACCCTGAGCACCTGGCAGGTCTTCGGGCTGGGCTTCGTGGCAGCGTTGCTGGTCACTTTCTTGTTTCGGCGGCTACCCGGCACCATGCGCCTAGTGCTGCGCATGAGCATCATCGGCGGAGTGATTCTGCTTCTGGGCGGCGCTTATCTGGGCTGGATGCGCCGCGCCACTGGGCTGTCGCATGACGCAATGGCGAGCCCGACGGCGATCATCGATGACGCCAAAGGCGCGGTCGACAAGATGAACGCGCGCATGGCGGCCGAGCAGGCCGAAATCAAGGAAGCCGAGCAGGCGAAGTGAGCGGCGGCCGCGACGCGGCCTCCTTCTTGGTTTTCGCCGCGTGTTGCAACGCCTCACAGCGCTCGATGAAGGCGCGCGCACTCTTGGGCATAGGAACACGCGCCCGCGCCATGGACGACACGAGCGTCGCGCCTGCGCCTAGGATCTCGCGAAATTGGCCGCAGAGTTGGGCCTCGAGCGCGGCACCCGACGGCAGCGTCGGCTGAAAGCCGGATAGGGTCTCACTGGCGACGACGAAGCACGACCAGACCTCGAAGACCTCGGGATCGGTACGCAGGGTCTCTGTCTTCAGCTTGGCCGCGAGCACGAACTCGTGCACCACGGGGACGAGCGGACCGAACGCAGGCAGCACGGCTATCGTGCTCAGCAGAGCCTCGCCAATCGCATCGACCGCGCGCATGGTGAGCGCGATCTTCACATAGCGGCTGCGGTAAAATTCC
>DATCFJ010000433.1:0-7749 GCA_036509605.1 Polyangiaceae bacterium
GCTCGCCTGGCGCGAAGCCACCGGTAAGACCCCGTTCGAGCAGACCGCGCCGTCGGACGTCGCGATCAGCGAGCAAGAGTTCTTCGACAAGGGCATCTTGCTCGTGGCCATGGTCAAAGCGGGCGTCGAGCTCGCGTTCGAGACCATGACTGACGCTGGCATCAAGGCCGAGAGCGCCTACTACGAATCCCTCCACGAGACGCCGCTGATCGCCAACTTGATCTCGCGCAAGAAGCTGTACGAGATGAACAAAGTGATCTCGGACACGGCCGAGTACGGCTGCTACTTGTTCGACAACGCCTGCCGCCCGCTGCTCGGCGAGTTCATGATGAAGGTCGACACCGACATCGTGGGCAAAGGCCTCGAGCTCAAAGACACAGCGGTCTCGAACCGTGAGCTCGTTCGCGTCGACGCCGAAATCCGCAACCACCCAGTGGAGCTGATCGGCACCGTACTGCGCGCGTACATGACGGCGATGAAGCCCGTCATCTGATTTGCCCCAACGCCGAGCAACGTGAGCCAGACGCGGGGCCCGAAGCGACCCCCGCGCCTGGGCGCACAACCGCGCGAAGCGCACCGCGTAGGCGACTCGCCGCGAGCAGGTCGAAACCGGTCCCGCGCGAGCAGGCCGAAACCGGCCCCGCGCGCGAGAGCGTCAATAGTGGGGAACCCCCACTATCAGGGCTCCGGAAATGCTACATATTGCCGCATAAAACGGCCACTTTGTAAGGTGTCGATAGTGGGTAGTCCCCACTGTTCGGGCGGCTCCGACTGCCCGTGCCTTGAACGCGGCTTCCGTCAGATTAATTCTCGGGCAAAAGGGGCGTACTGACGCTTCGCCCCCTCCGAGAAATCCGTGCTTCGCGCTTCCCCGCCATTGCGTGCCGGCCAAAAGCTTGGTCGGTACGAGCTGATCGCCCCCGTCGCTCGCGGCGGCATGGGACAAGTGTGGGCTGGGCGCTTGCGCGGCGCGCGTGGCTTTCACAAGCTGGTCGCGATCAAGACGCTCTTGCCACCCGCGGCCGGGGACTCCGCGCGCATGGAGCAGAGGCTGCTCGACGAAGCGCGCATCGCCGCGCTCATTCAGCACTCCAACGTGGCGCAGACGCTCGAGCTGGGCGAGCACGAAGGCACGCTGTATCTGGTCATGGAATGGGTGGACGGCGAGCCGCTCAGCGATGTCCTTTCGTCCGCAGAGCAAGTCGGCGGCATCCCGCACTTGGTCGCAGTCAACTTGGTCTCGCAGGCGCTCCGCGGGCTGCAAGCGGCGCACGAGCTGTGCGACGAAAGCGGGCGGCCTCTAGGTATCGTGCATCGCGACATATCGCCGAGCAATGTCTTGGTCAGCTACAGCGGCATCGCAAAGTTGGTCGATTTCGGCATCGCCCAGGCGACCAATCAACGTACCTCCTTCGGCGACAGTGAGCTTGAAGGCAAATTCAGCTACATGGCGCCCGAGCAAGTGCTCGGCGCGGCGGTCGATCGGCGCACGGATTTGTTCGCGGTGGGCGTGATGCTGTACACGCTGACCACCGGGCGGCACCCCTTCGCCGGCGCTGATTCATCGGAGATGCTGCGAAACATCGTCAGCGACGAGCCCCCGATTCGGCCGTCGCTGCGGAAGCCGAATTACTCGCGCACTCTGGAAGCCGTGGTCTTGAAGGCGCTCGAGAAAGAGCGCGAAGGGCGCTGGCTGTCGGCCGAGGAGATGCGGCTTGCGTTGCAGCGCGGCGTGCCGCAAGCCTTCGAGCTTGGCTTCGAGGCCCAGCTGCGCAACTTCATGGGCGACACCGTGGGGGATCGCGCACTCCGCAAGCGTGAAACGTTGCGCCGCGCGGAGCTCGCGGTCGACGCCCTGGCCGCAGAGCCGAAGCCGAGCGGCACTTCGATCAGCCAGACGTCGCTGCGCGGGATCTCCGTCGACACGAGTGGCCTCACTGACTCGCTCCGCCCGCTGGCCCCCCGCGTGAGTCACTTTCCGACGCTGCGTCCGTCGCCGTCGTCGTCGTCGAAGGCGCCCGCGCCGAGGCGTCGCGTGGCTCGTTCGCTAGCAGTCGGCGCGCTGGCGGTTGCTGCGCTCGTCTTCGGTTTGGTCTGGCTGCGACCGCTTAGAAGCACCCCGCAGGCCGCGACCTCGCCGGGTACCGGCATGGTCGATCTCACTCCGCCGCGCGCCCCAAGTGCCGCGGTTCCGCCGGTTATATCGGCGTCAGCGAGCGTCGCGCCCAGTGCTCGCTTGCCGGTGAAAGCTCCGCGTTAGATTTCACTCTTAGCGACGCGCTTCTGCGATCCGCTTACGCAGCGCGCAGGCGTCGAACACGCCTCGATAGAAGCGCGGCAAACGCCGCTCGACGCGGAAGCCGTGCTTCAAGAACAGCTCCAATGCAGACAGGTTTGCCTGCGCGGTGTGGATCGTGAGGTCGTCGAAGCCCGCCAGCGCCAGCACGCGTTCGACCTTCGCCAACAGCGCCGCGCCAACCCCGAGCCCGCGTGCGTGCTCTTCCACGGCGATGGCACACAGCTCTGCTTGTCCAGGCTTGCCCGGCCGAACCACGGCAAAGCCGATCGGCTCGTCGTCGCGACAGGCCAGCCAAGTCACACCTGAGCGCGCCATCTCCAACGTGGTGGCTACCGGGCGCACCGAGTACTCGTCGAACGCGCGAGCAGAAAGCTTCGCAATGAACGCGTCGTCCGCCGCGCACCGCTGGCGGAGTGAGAATGCAAGCTCGCGGGCCGTCTGCACCCACGAAGCTTAGCGCGATTTGGGGAAGCGGGCAGGCAATGGAATCCGCGATACAATCGGCACCAGTTGACGCGCCCTGCTCCCGACCACATGTCCTCCAGCCATGAGTGATCTAGAGGTCTTTTGGGGTAGCGGTAGTCAGCCGGCCTGGGCGGTGTTGCTCACGCTAGAGCTTAAGCAGATTCCGTACGTTTCGCGCTTGCTCAGCTTCAGCGCCGGCGAGCACAAGACACCAGAGTTTCTGAAGCTGAACCCGCGCCACCAGGTGCCGGTGATTCGCGATCGCGACTTCGTCCTAAACGAGTCGCTCGCCATCATCGCTTACCTGGACAAGAAGTCGCCCGAGCCGGCGCTCTTCGGGCGCAGCGCGGAGCAGACGGGCAACATCTGGCGCACCATCCTGGAGTTCCAGAATCACGTGCTGCCCTCGTTGCGCGAGCAAGTCGTGCGGCCGATCTACAACGGTAAGGTCGAAGAGAAGCGGCAGAGCATCGAAGAGCACATGCTGCAGGTGCACAAAGAGCTCGCGCTGTACGAAGCGACGCTCAGCAGGCAACCTTGGCTGGCCGGGAGCAGCGTGTCGGCTGCTGACTTGGTTATTTTCCCGTTCTGCATGAGCGTAATGCGTGCAGCAACTCGCCCAGCGGCCGAGACCTTGAAGCTCGGCATGCTGCCTCTCGACAAGACCTATCCGCAGATCGCCGCCTGGGTCACGCGCGTCGAAGCGCTGCCCGGCTACGATAAGACCTATCCGCCGCACTGGCGCTGAACAGTGGCCCATTTACGCCTCAGTCGACCCGCTGACGCTCAAGCGGCATGCTGAACCGATGAGGATCTTGATCATCGGGGCATCGCAGGGAACCGGCGCAGAGGCGGCGAAGAATGCGCTCGAGCGTGGGCACGCGGTGACTGCGTTCGCACGCAGTCCGCAGAAGCTCGTGCTCGAGCATCCGCACCTGACCCGGCTGCAGGGTGATTTTCATCAGGCGGATTCCGTGGCCAAGGCGGTGCCGGGTCATGACGCGGTGATCATCACCGCCTCGGCCACCACGTTCAAAGCCTTCAAGGAGAACCCCAACTACTTCTCGCAAGGCACGCGCCACGTGATCGACGCCATGAAGGCGCACGGCGTGAAGCGCCTCAGCGTGCTCAGCGCGCTCGGCACGGGCGACAGCCGGAAGCTTTTGGGTTGGTTTTTGGACACGGTGATGGTTTCGTGGCTGCTCAAAGTTCCGTTTCAGGACCACGAGCGCCAAGAGCGGCTGGTCATGGATAGCGGGTTGGATTGGGTGATCGCGCGTCCCGGGCGGCTGACCAATGGCCCCGCGCGCAAGAGCTACGTCACCGAAGTCGAGCTGAAGCCCATCCCGAAGAGCATTTCGCGCGCCGACGCGGCGGATTTTCTGGTGCGAGCCGCGACCGAAGACCGTTGGCTACAGCGAGCCGTACAGATCGGCGGCTGATTCAAGGTAACCTCGCTGCATGGCAGAGGTAGTCGCTTGCCTAACCCGCGGCCAGGTCATCGTGCTCCAAGCGGGCGAAGCGCGGCATGAGCTGCACAGTCCGTATGCCGATGAGCTCATGCCGCGTACTCCGCCGGTCAGCGCTCCGTTCGTCGACGTATCGCGCGGCCGGCGCAGCGACGAGCTGTGCTACGCGGTCAGCTCAGGCGGCCTGTCCAGTGTGTTCACGCAAATCCCTGGCAGCGGCGAGGAGCGCCGCTTGTTTGCCGCAAACGCCGAGATCAAAGATCTCGATTTCAGCTTCGCCGACGAAGCGCTGGCCTGCACGGTCGTCGACAAAACCGGCACCAGTGCGATCGGGCTGCTGCGGGACGACGGCAAGGGCATGCGCACCGTGACCGAGGGGGATGTGCTCGACCGTGAGCCGCGCTGGGCACCCGGTGGCCGCGGCGAAATCGTGTATGCCTCGGCGGGCATCGGCCGCACGAAATCCGGTGTGCGGGTCGGCCTTTCGCCGTTTGCGTTGCACCGCTTGAGCCTCGCGGACAGCACCGTGGAGGTGCTGGTGTCCGATGCCAAGTACGACTACCTGGCGCCCGTCCCGGTCTCCCAGTCTCTGATCTATGCCATCCGGCGCGCACACCAGGGTCCGCTCCGTAAATCACCCTTAGGAGTGATTGCCGGGGGCCTGCTCGCGCCGTTCCGCAAGTCCGGTTCGAAGCCAATGGCTGCCGTCCAGTCTGACGCCGCCTCGGCCAACGAAGGCCACGAGCTGGTGCGGATCACCGAGCGCCGCATGGAAGCCGTGGCCCAAGGCGTGCTCGCGTTCGACGTCACAGTGGCGGGGGTCATCGTGTACTCGAACGGCAGCGGAGTATTTCGGCTGTCTGCCGAGTCGCCCAGCACGCCCGAAAAGATCACGGATCTCGCAAGCGTCGAGCAGCTCGTGATTTGCTGAGCTCCGCCGCGGTGTCGTCAGCTCGCCGGGCCGCGGCGAGCTGGACCACGCTGGATCAGGCTTGCGACGCCGCGGCGATCGTTTGATCGCAGGATTGCGAGCCGGCAGCCGTCATGATCGTCTTCCCGCGGCCGCTGGCCTTGGTTCCGCACTTGGTGCACTTGTAGGCGCTGAAGGAGCCGACCATACCGTCCTGGAGTGCCCAGTCGTGAGTGCGTGCTTCTTTCGGAAAGATACCCTGGTGAGCTGATTTCATAGGACACCTTACTCGGTTACCGCTGGAAAGTCCCGTCACTTCCTGAGCGAGCCTCACCTTGCACCCCTTGACGCTAAGCGGAGGCTGCGATTCGCTCCTCCGGTTAGGTCGCGTAGACCCGCAATCTACTGGAGGAGGCCTGCTTGAGTCTTAGAACTACGGTACTGACGAGTGCGTTGGCGGCAGCGGTGGCTGCCGCGTCCTGTGGCGGAGGCGTGAAGAAGAAGGTCAACAGCTTCGCTGAAGCTGGCGCCGCCGGCGAGCCGCCGAGCGGTGGCAGCGGAAATGAGGCTGGCGGAGCCGGCGCGCCTGCGGCGGGAGGCTCGGCCGGCGCCAACGTTCCTGAGCCGGGTGCTGGCGCGGGTGGCGAGGCGCCCACACAGGCCGGAGCCGGCGGTGAGGGCGGCGCGCCCGTGGTCGTCGTGCCTCCGCCTCCGCCTCCGCCGCTCTTGCTGTTCACGGTCTCCGGCAACTCTGTCGGCCTCACCGGCACTGGGGTCGCGGCGCAGCTGCACAAGCAAAGCGCGATCTACGCTTCTACGTCTGCGCGCCCCGATCCGATCACTGGCACGAACCAAGTCGCGATCACTGCCGCGCAGCTCGGCATCGCCGATACCGACACGCTCGACGCATTCGCGATCTTGCAGCAGCCGGCGAATGACCCCGTGTATGTGTTCTCGGTCAGCGCGGGGGAGTCGGAGGGGCTGCGCCCAACCCGTCTCGCGCGCTCGTCACTCGACCACGAAGCGATCGGCGACGTGTACTTCAGCGACGGAACGGAGAGCGCTCGCAACATCGGTGAGGGCAGCGATCAGCTCGGCTACAACGGCTTGGTCGCAGACGAACAGAGCATCGGGTTGTCGCCCATCGGCGCCGCGGACGCGCCGCTGGACGACCTCACCGGCGTGCAGCTGGTGGCGTCGGGTGTGCTGCCGAGTGAGATCTACTTCGCCGTTTCTGCGGATTCCGTGGGTTTGGCCGATACGGACGTGGCGGCCGCCACCACCGCCAAACGCGGCTGCACCGTGTTCTCATCCAAGCTCGACGGCAAGAACACGGCGGTTACGAGCTGCGACAAGCTCGGCTTGGCCGACGGCTCGCAATTGAAGGGGCTCGTGCTGTACGGCGCCACCGCGCCGACGAAAGCCCTATTCACGATCACCGCTGCCTCGACGGGGCTCGTCGAAACCGCTGTCGCGGCCAACGACAGCAGCACCGAAAACACGGCTGACAACAACATCTATGCGTCTCCACTAGATGGCTCCAATTCCCTCCAGGCCAACGGCGACGCGCTGGGCCTCAACTATTCCGACAGCATCGACGCGCTGACCGCTGTCGATCGAGCGCCGGGCAAATTCGTGTACAACAGTAGCTGCGACCTCACGCCCAACCCGACCAGCCCGGACGGCGGCAATCTCGGCACATTCGAAAGCGCGCATGGCCTGGGTGATCACTTGTTGGTGCTCAGCGGAAAGTCGCCCTTGGTCGGCGAGGTAAGCACCGATCTCGTCGCCGCTTATGACGTGAAGACTTGCGCGTTCGTCGCACGCGCTGCCTTCACCGAGCAGAACGTGCTTCAAGCCCGATTTTGGACGCCGGTTCCGCTGCCCGGCTGGTCCGCGGCCGATCCCCTGAAGAACCTCGAGTACTGGCTGCTCGGCGATACGGAGGGGCAGATCCTCGTGGAGCGCCACGACGCCAGCGGCGCGTACTTGGGCACCTATCCGCTCGATGTGCCGTTGAATGCTTTCTCCCCCATCTCGCTCGACTACGACGCGCGCTTCAATCGACTGTTCGGCGTGCTTGCACCGAACGCCGGCGTTCCCGATGCGGTGCGCATCGCGTTCACGTTGCCGAGTGGTGCGCCGGGCGCGCAGCCGCTTGCCGTGCTGAGCACGCCCATTCCTCATCCCTGCGCCTTCACTCCTGAGTTCAGCGGTGTCGATAGCGCCGGCAATTCGCTGTACGCGCAGTCCAACGGGCAGGGTCCGTTCCGCGTCTGTGACCTAACACCGACTGGCGAGCTGTCGGACCTGCCGGCAAACTGGCCACTCTACTCCGTCGAGATCGACACGGGCAGCGAGAATTGGGCGTTGTTGGCACCGGGCAGCGGGCTCTACTCACTGTGGACCTCGGGCAGCAACGTGTTTTCAATATTCAGTTATCCGCTGAGCACGGCGTCTCAGGTCAGCCCATGATCGTGATCGCGCGCGGCGTGCTGTCGGCTCTCGAGCTCTCGCAGCTCAATGAGCAGCTGGCTGCCGCGCGCTTCACCGATGGCCGAGTGAGCGCGGGGGGCGCCGCAAAAGCTGTGAAGCACACGCTCCAG
>DATCFJ010000434.1:0-4080 GCA_036509605.1 Polyangiaceae bacterium
CGGGCGTTGCTCGCGCCGTCATCGTGGACGTCAGGCGAACGTTTCATCTGCTGTGGCGCGACCTACGCGCAACTGATCGAATCTACGCGCTTCTTTGAGGGGATGCCTGAGGGTGAACATCGGACAAGAGAGCGGGGTTGCCCGACCCTCGTGCCCAGATTTCGTGATTCGCTGCCTCAGCTCGGCCACCGAGCTACCGATTGCGGTGTTTTGCGATGGGCTCCGCTACCACGTCTGCCCGGACAAGGACGATAGTCGCCTGGCAGACGACATCGCCAAGCGGCAGGCGTTGCTCGATTCCCGCCAATTTCGAGTGTGGTCGATCACCTGGAGAGATCTCGAGGAAGGGAGCGGCGTCACCACGCTGCTCACGCGCGTCCAGCGCGACCTCTACTTGCAATTCTTCCAAAAGGAGCCGGGAGCCCAGTGGCTGCGCGATGATGAGCTGCGCAGCCGCTCGAGCTTCGCCCTGCTTTGGGAGTACCTCGAGCATCCGAACACTGCGGTTTGGGCTGCAACCGCCAAGCGCTTCGCCGCCAGCATGCTTCAGGTCGACCCACCGTGGAGCGCCGAGTCGGTGCGAGCCGAGCACGATGCGCTGCGCAGTGCGCCCACGCGACAAGCTTCACAACTCGTAGCGGCCAATCGTTCAGATGGCGCGCCAAAACGCTGGGCGGGCCTCGACGCGCGGGCGAATGCCGTGCTCCTGTTTCAGCTGCCGGCTAGCGCCGTACAAAGCGGGAAGTTCGAAGAGGGCGACCTCACCCTACGCCTCTTCGACGACTCGGCCGCACGGCGCGAGCCGGCTTTCGAAGAAAGCTGGCGTGCCTTTCTGCATGCCTGGAACGTGCTCCAGTTTCACGCGCGCCTTCCGGAGGTAGTAAGCACTTCGCTGCTGCGCCAAGGGCTAGAGGATACCGATCCTGTTTCGGTGCGCCCACCCAAGACGGAACCGCCAGCGCCACTCGTGACAGCCGAGGAAATGGATGTCTACGCACGCCTGGCCAAGGACTTCGGTGACGGAGCCGGCATCGCGGAACTGGCCGAAGCTTTGCGTCGAGAGAACCTACCGGCTCCGCTCGATGCAGGCGCCCTGGCTTTGCCGACCGAGCTGGAAGGGCTCCTGGCCTGGCCGAATGAAAAATTGGTGTTGGTCCAGGCGGCAACCGAAGCCGATATCGCCCATTGGAAAGCCGAGGGCTGGACCGCCGTCGACTACGACGCGCCTGCCGAAACGATCCTGAGCGCCCTGCGGCGCCTGAGCCACTAAGCGCTGATTGCGAGAACCCCAATGCCGCAAGTTGCCCTCTCTTCCGATTTCCTCAAGGCCTTCGCGAATATCCCGCCCAAGAAGCAAAAGACGGTGCGCGAAGCGCTCGAGAAGTTCAAGCGCGACACCACTTCGATCGCCCAGAACTACGAGAAAATCCACGGTGTAGAAGACGACAAAGTGCGCACGGTGCGCTGCGGGATCGACTATCGCGCCATTGTCATCGCACCACCCAAAGGCGATGTGTACCTCTTCGCTTGGGTCGATCATCACGACGAAGCCATGGACTGGGCGCGGAGAAAGCGCTTCGAGATCAACCCGCACACCGGCACCTTTCAGGTTTACGAGGTAACAACCGGCTCGGCGCCTGAATTGGCGTCACCGGACACCGCAAAAAACAACAAGACCGTTATTCCGACGGTGCTCACCAGCGTCGAGTCGGAGCTGATTCAACCGGGGCGGCTGTTCTCCGGTCACGACAACACCACCCTGCTGCTCTTCGGCGTGCCCGAGCCGCTGCTGGTCGCCGTGCGTGCGCTTCGGGAAGAGGCGGATCTCGATGGTCTCGCTCGTTACCTGCCGCAAGAAGCCGCCGACGCTCTCTACCTACTGAGCGCGGGCTACAGCCCGGAAGACACCATCGAAGAGCTGGACCGCGCCAAGCCCGTCGAGCCGAAACCCGAGTTCGATCCCAATGATTTCGAAGCCGCTATGGCGCGGCCAGGCACCCAGCAAACCTTCAAAGTCGTGGAGGACGACCACGACCTGGCCGAGATCCTCAATGCGCCGCTTGCCCTTTGGCGCATCTTCCTTCACCCAAGCCAGAGCAAGCTCGTCAAGATGAACAGCACCGGCCCGGCGCGCGTGCTCGGCGGCGCAGGCACTGGCAAAACGGTGGTGGCGCTTCACCGCGCCCGTCACTTGGCCAAGAGCTGTCCGGTCGGAAAAAAGATCCTCTTCACGACCTACACCATCAATCTGGCGGCAGATATTCTGGCATTGCTCACGTCACTCTGCGGTCAGGAGCTCGAACAGATCGAAGTCACGAACCTGCACGCCTGGGCGCGCGGCGTGCTGCAAGCGCGCGGCATCCAGGTGCGCACGACCCAGGATCTCCCCGAGAAAACCCAAGAGGGCTGGAACGATGCCTGCGCCGCGGACGTCGACAACCGCTTCGTGCAGAGCTTCTATGAGGCTGAATGGACCGAAGTCGTGCAAGCCCAAGGCATCTTGGACAAGGCGGCCTACCTGCGCGCTCGGCGAGCGGGACGCGGCACGAGGCTAAGCCGGGAACAGCGCAGCCAGGTTTGGGAAGTGCTGGAAGGCTACCGGCGCTTCCTCCAAAAGAATGGGCTCATGGACCCGGCCGACGTGATTCGCGAGGCTCGCCTGCTCATCGAAGCCGGCAAGGTGCCGCAGCGCTATGCGGCGATCGTCGCGGACGAAGTGCAGGATTTCGCGGAGTCTGAGCTTTGCCTACTGCGCAAGATGGTGCCCGAAAGCCCCAATGACCTGTTCCTCGTTGGCGATGCGCATCAACGCATCTATGGCCACAAAGCAAGCCTATCGCGGTGCGGCATCAACGTGCGCGGCCTTCGCTCCCGCCGGCTGCGCCTGAACTATCGGACCACGCAGAGCATCCGCAACTGGGGCGTCGCCATTCTGCGCGGCATGTCCGTCGACGATCTAGATGAGGGCACTGACGACGCATTGAAGGGCTACCACTCCCTGCGTCTCGGCAGCCCGCCAGAGATCGTTCACCATGCCACCGACAAGGCGGAGGACGCCTTCATCGTCGCGCGCGTGCGCTCTTGGATCGAGAAAGGGCGAAAGCCCAGCGACATCTGCATCACGGCCCGTACCAATCGGCTGGTTGAAAAGAGCTACGCACCCATCCTGCGCGACGCCGGCTTCGCCGTGCAAATCATCAAAACCGACGAGAGCAAACTCGGCGACGGCGTCCGCCTAGCCACCATGCATCGCATCAAAGGGCTCGAATTCCCCTGCGTGCTCATCGCAGGCGTCGGGGCCGGCGCAATGCCACTGGAGCTCAAGAGCTACGCCGACGAAACCGCTCGGCAAGACCACCTCGACACCGAGAAGCGCCTGCTATTCGTGGCCGCGACCCGCGCGCGGGACGAGCTTGTGGTCACCGGGTTTGGCGCGAAGAGTGAGTTTCTCAAGGGCTGACGTGATAGTTGTGCGTGATCACAATCACGATGGCCATCGCAAGCAGCGATGCCTTCGGGCGGATCAGATACTGTCAAACCAGCCCTCGTCGACGTCGACCTTTTCGATCATAGCTGTTTGAACGCCCAGCCCAAGCTCCCTGAGCAAGTCGGCGAGACGCTCGCCGTCAATCAAGTCGATAGGAGGCGCACCGTCGCGGGTGCCCTTGGCGGCGGCGCCAAAACGGGAGCAGGATCCTCGCGGTTTTGCCAGCGGTAGCGGCAACAACTGCCGTCCGCGCCATATACGCCGACGACCTGAACCTTACTGATCATGAACGCGCGGCACGCGAACGTGCCCGAAAGGCAGTAACCGTAGGAGGCGTCGCAGGCGGCGCTCTGTCGCTCGCGGCGCTAAGCAGCAAAGCGACGCGACCCTCCAAAGGGTTTCTGGGGTCTCTCGGCGAACTCCCTACCCAACCGCCCTCGTCATCGCGAGGACGTCCCCGCACGCGACATTCGCCTTCTGAAGACGATCGGAGGCAACCTCCCGCACGTGAGCGATTTCGTTTCGCACAGGCATGTTCTGCTGGATCGCGGCCTGAAGCCTTTGCTTGGCATCCGGGGCTCCGCCAAATTGTA
>DATCFJ010000435.1:0-7895 GCA_036509605.1 Polyangiaceae bacterium
ATCGCCGAGGCGTCGACCAACCCCGACGTGCGCACTGTGCTCGAGGCTTACGTTGCGTTCCTGAATCCGCAAGCCGAGCAGACAGAGCACGCCGATAGCACGGCCTTCGACGGCCGCAAGTTGGTCCCGCAGGAAGACGCCACGCGCGTCGCCGAGCGCATGCTCACGTTGAGCCGCGGGCTCGGCGCCGGCGGCTCGTATCGCGGCGAAGCGCTTCGGCGTGTGATGCAGCGCTTGGGCCGCGCGCTCGAAGCGGTCCTACAGGCTCGCGGCCAGGTCGAGCTCGTGGAGAGCGCCGGCAGTGAAAGCGAAGTCCTGGGCGACATCGAGCAGGCGGTCGACGACCTGCGGCGCTTGATCTCAGGCGCGCTGCGGCGCGTGGTGGAGGAAGATCCGATGGCGATTGCCGTCGTCGCTGACGTGCCATCGGTGTCGGCGTTGGTCGAGCGCACCGTGCGCTCGGGCGTGCCGCCGAACACGCTGCAATTCGCGATGTCCGTCAAGGAGCTCGTGGCCGATCTACCGGTGGCGGTCGCGTCCGCGATCTCGCGGGCGCTGGAGCGCATCCCGACGCTGCCGGTGACCGTGCCCAGCGATGTCTACGCGATCCCGCTGGAAAAGCGCCGCTCCGCGCTGCCCGATTGGCTCTTGCCCCAAAAGACCATCGGCGCGTTCTATGTGGTGCGTGCGCTCGGCGGCGGTGGCGCCAGCTCCGTGTTCATGGTTCGTCGCCTCGAGGAGCGCAAGAACGCCAAGGCTGAGGGCTTTGCGCTCAAAGTCCCAGCGTACGATCCGACCACCGCGCGTAGTCTGTCCGAGCAAGAGTTCTTGCAGCTGTTTCGCGAAGAAGCCGGCGCACTCTTGTCGCTGCCGCAGCACGTCAATCTAGCTCGCTTCGTGACTTTCGATTTGGCAGCTCGTCCGAAGCCGATCTTGGTGATGGAGCTGATCCGCGGCTCTGGGCTCGATCGCTTGATCCGCAGCCGTTCGCTGACGACGGAGCGCGCGTTTCGCTACCTCGACGGCATCCTGGCCGGCGTGGAAGCTATGCACGGCGCGAGCGTCGGTCACCTCGATCTCAAACCGTCGAATGTCATCTTGCGTGACGGCGAGACGCCAGTGCTCGTGGACTTCGGGCTCAGCGGCCGCAAACTGCGTCCCGGCTGCGGCACGCTCGACTACTGCTCGCCTGAAGTGCTCGGCACCGTGCCCGCCGACTACGAGGTCCCTTCGCCTTTGCCGGCGGACATCTACGCCTTCGCCTGCATGGCGTACGAGACGCTTACGGCCGATCTGTTGTTCGATGCCGACGACGAGATGGGCATCATGAGTCTCCACATCGCTCACGACGGTTGGCCGGCTCGGCTGGCGGCGCTCGCACAAATCGCGGAATACTCGGATCTGGCGATGGTGCTGGCGGCTTGCTTGAGGCAAGATCCGCGCAAGCGTCCTACTGCTCCTCAAGCGCGCCGCGCGATCGCGAAAGCTAGCAAATCCCTCCTCGACCGACCGTGGCCTCTGTCTCTGGAACGACCGCGCGCCGAGCTCTCAGCTTAGTCAGCGCGCGCGTCGTTGCGTCCCTATTCGGTGTTGCTGTGCTCGTCTCGTGTCATGGGCGCCAGAATGCACCCGTGTACATCGTGGCCGGTCCCGACCCGAGCGAGCACGTCGAATTTCGGCCGGTCTCGAGCTACGCGGAGTTTCTCGTGCAGCCCGGCCAACGCCGAGAGCTTCGGATCACTCTGGCCAGCTACCAGACCTCGTGTGACGCCTTCGTCGAGCCGAGCGAGCATGACACCAGTGCTACGATCACCGTAATCGCCCCGGCGGATGCGGAGCTCGGACCCGGTACCTACGCCTGGGCCGGCCACGAGGCGCACGGCGGCACCGAGCAGCAACCCGAGCAACCATACGCGTTGCCCACGGTCCGGCTCGGGCACCGCGGCTTGGTACTGCCAGCAGGCGGCGAAATTCAGCTCGAGACCGTGACCACCACCCAGGACGGCCGGGTGCGCGGCTTGCTGGCGTTCGAGTTCGCGGGCGACGCGGATCGCGTCGCGGCCAGCCTAAAAGGCAGCTTCGAAGCGAAGCTGTGCCGCGTGCGCATGTGATTGCGACTTTTTGCGCCAAGCACTAACGTGCGCTTCGGTCGCGGCCAAGCGGCGGATCAGGACCGTGACCAGGGAGTATCGATGCGCTGGCCCAAGCTCAGTCTGCGCGGCAAAATCATGGGAACAATCATCATCGTTACGGCGGTGGTGGTAGCACTTGGCGCGTGGAAAGCGTCCGATCAGATCCGCGCCGCCGAAGGCACCGGCCAGTATCTGAAGCGGGACCTCCATCGCGAGCTCGATCTGGGCAGCGAGCGTGGCACGGCCGAGCTGTCCGTCGTTAAGGTGTTGGCCAGCGACGCCGATCTAGGCGCGGCCTTGGCCGCGAATGACGTACCCAAGATCATTGACGCCGAGCGGCGGACGCTGGATGCCTTGCAAGGCACCGCGGCGCCCGACCTGTTCGCTATCGTCGACCTGTCAGGTACGGTTTACGGCGTGCCAGCGGCCAAGCGCCCGGCCGACATCGAGTGGCGCTCGTCTCGGTTGTTCTCCGATCTGCGCGAAGGCAAGACCGTTCACGGCAAATTCGCGGTCATCGATCATCACGTGTACCGCGTGTCCGCGACGCCAGTGAAGAACGGCGAAAAGCTCGTCGGCTCGGTGCTGCTCGGCCAGGATCTGGCGCGCTGGTTCGACGAGGTCGCCACGCGTTCCGGTACCAGCCCCGAAAATCAGTATCACTTTGCGCTCGTGAAAGACGAGCAAGAGGTCATCGCGTCCGCCCTGCAACCCGGCGAAAACGCCCTGCTGCTCCGCAGCATGCACAACGTCACCAAAGTGCGAGACGGCAATGACCTGGTGCCCGTGCTCGATTTCGGCGACAAAGGCTTGGTCGATTTCGCCGCTTCACCCGTGACGGGCTACGTCGGGAGCAACGATCCCGACTCGTCCGTGCTCGGGTCTCTCTATCTGGTGCGCTCACGCGAGTCCAAGACACTCGCCGTGCGCAAGCAGCTCTGGGAAGTGGTCGCCGTGTTTAGCGTGGGCCTGCTGATCGCGTTGGTCATGGGCTTCTTGCTGGCCGTGCAGATCACGGGGCCACTGCGTCGCTACATCAGCGCGACAGAAGAGCTGTCGCGCGGCCAAGGCGACCTCAGCCGGCGCCTGGAAGTGGAGACCAAGGACGAGCTCGGCGAGCTGGCTGGCAATTTGAACCGCGTCTTCGCCAAGATCCACAGCCTGGCCGCGAGCGTTCAGCGCACCGCCTTCCAGGTCAACACCTCGAGCGGCGCTATCTCCAGCATGAGCCGCAAGTTGCTCGACGGAGCCAAGGAACAAGCCTCCAAGGTCTCCAATTCCACGGCCGCAGTGACCGAGCTCTCCTCCTCCATCCAGCAGGTGGCCGAGAATGCGGCTCAGGCCACGCGTACCGCCAAGCAAAGCGGCGAAGCCGTCACACGCGCCATCCAACGCTTGCAGCTGATCCGGAAAACAGTCGAAGAAGCGGGTCAGCGTATCGCCGCACTGGGCGAGAGCGGAAAGCGCATCGGCAATATCGTGGAAGTGATTCGCCAGATCAGCGAGCAGACTTCGATGCTAGCGCTCAACGCGGCGATCGAGGCCGCTCACGCGGGTGAGCATGGGCGCGGTTTCGCAGTGGTCGCCGACGAAGTGAGCTCGCTGGCCAAACGCACCGGCCAGAGCGCCCGCGACATCGAGGACCTGATCGCGGCGATTCGCGATCAAACCGGGGAAGCCGTGCGCAGCATGCAACTCGGCACGCGCGAGGTCGAAGAAGGCACGGGCCTCGTCGAAACTACCCTGGCCGACCTAAAGATGTTGATCAGCGTGATTGACGACACGGCCTCGGCGGTGCAAGAGCAGGCCATCGCTTCCGATGAAATCGCCAGGAATATGGATGCCGTTCAACGCATCGCCGGCGCCGCGGTCGGCTCCAGTGAGAACGCGGTCAATGAGGGCGAACGGTTGCAACGTCTCGCTGAGGAGCTCGAACAAAGCGTGAAGGGTTTCAAAATCGATCCGGAGCGCGTCGCCTTGGACGACGCGGAGCTCAAAGCCTTGCCTAGGGGCCGCTCGTGAAGCGAACACCCGCGCGGCGAGCGCTGACCTTCCTTGGCTCCACATTCCTTCTGCTTGCCGGCTTCGAAGCCTGCAGCAGCAACGACAGTTCGACGCTCCCCGTGAGCGGGCCGCCCGGCATCTCGATCACGAAGATCTCGTTCGGGCCGAGCACCGAGCTCGCTCAAGGCGGAGCCTCGAGCGAGCCCGCCTGCGGCAAACAAGTCGCCGTAACGCTCAACATCAACAACTGGCTGCTCAAGGAGCCAGGGCTGTGCCAGTCCACGCCGCAATGCGGCCAAGTGCAGGTCAGCCTTTTTAAGGACACGGATAGCAACGCCCTGGCCACCAAAGTCGCGGTCAGCGCCGCCGTCGATCTAACCGTCCCGGGCTCGCTCGAGGCCGGCAGCTACAAGATCGAGGCCGAGTTGATCGACGACGACGGCAAAGTGTTCACCGTCACAGACGCCGGCAGCAGCTCGGCGCAAGAATCCTTCCAGGTGAACCCGGTCGTCGACTGTCCGAGCAGCGCAGCTGGCGGCGCTCCAGGATCCGGAGGCTCGTCTTCGAGCGATGCCGGTGCAGCCGGTTTCGGCGGCGCGGCTCCGGATCTCGGCACTGCCGGCTCGGACGGAATCGTAGCGGGCGCGGGCGGTTCCTGAGCGCGCGCTCGACGCTCGTAACACTCAAGGGTGAACGAATACGACCGTGCCCTTCAGGGGCAACAGGCGCGCGTGCCAGCCAGGCGGAACCTCCGGCTCGGTGAAGAAGAACAGACGACGCGCGTCTTCGGGCGCCAGGTTGATGCAGCCGTGGCTCTTGGGCACCCCGAACCGGTCATGCCAGTAAGCGCCGTGTAAGGCGTAGCCGTCCTCGAAGTACTGCACGTAGGGGACGTCACGAAGCTCGAACTCCTCCCCCACCTCGTCCGAGGCCATGGTGGTCGAGACGTGCTTCGTATGAATGCGAAAGATGCCGCGCTTGGTGGCCGTCGAGTGCGCCGGATCGCCGAGTCCTGCCTCACCGCTCGACACGAGCGTCGCGTACACCGGCGTCGTACCTTCGTAAGCCACCAAGGTTTGCTTGGTGACGTTTACATCCAACCATTTTTCGCCGTTTTTTCCCCAAGCTGGCATGCGTCGCGCGGGATCGATACGCGAGGCGTCGTGGTCGCTCAACCATTTCCCGCCGTCGACTTCGAAATGTAGGCGGCCATGGAAGAACTGCTGCTTGCCCGTGAGGTGCACTGCCGCTCGGTACTCGGCGGCTTCAGCCTCGCGGAATTTGCGCTTCTGCTTATCGTACTCCCAGTACTTCGCGTCGGGAGAGCGCACGAACGCGAACGGCAGTGCAATGCCTTTGCCGATCTCCACCCCGTGGAAGCTCGAGCCCTGGATCGGTCGCAGGCGATCGATCGGCACTAACGTCAGATCGCTCGTTACACCGTAGCGCCGCCCGCTGTTCAGAAACGTTTCGAGCAGCGAATAGCCGACCTTCGGCCGCATGTGGTCGACGACCGCGTCGCTCGTGTTCTTCGCGGCGAGCTCCAGGAATTTCGGCAACGCATCGCTTTGCTTCGACGCCCAGGCCTGCGCCGCGTCGGGCGGAGTCGCGCCACCGAGCCACACTTGTGGTGCATAGCGAGCACCCACCTCACCGTCTGCGGCAAGCCAAGTGCTCATGCGCTCGGCGAGGTCCGGCTCGGCCTGCGCCAGCTCGGGACCCGTTGGCAGGCGACCGTAGATCGGCCCAGGTTTGCGCACCGTGCCGTAGACGTACGGCAGACGGCGCGACACATCAGGGAACGTGCCTTGCGTCGCGATCACGATCTTGTCGTTGGGGTCCGTCGTCGCAGTCGGGCCAGCACAGACGAAGCCCTCGGGCTCGACGTGGAACCACCCTCCCGGGCAGCCATCGAAGCCGGCTGGTTTCGCAGTCGTCGCTGACGACGCGCCGGCACGCAGATAGCCGAGCTTGTTGGCCGAGGCCGAGGGCGTGGCGAACACCCACGCGCGGAGCGCCTTGGCGAACAACCGCGGACCCGCGACAACCCGCGCCGCTGGGAGATCGTGCAGAGCACCGTCTAGCGTCACGCGTGGAACATGCGGAGCGGCCGGGGCTGCAGCGACGGCCGCGGCTGGCGCCGCGGGAGTCGCGGCCTCCACCGTGCGCGTCAACGCGGGCGCACCCGGATCGTGATGACACCCGGCGGCCCCAAGCAGCATGAACAAGCTGGCGCTTCGCATTCCAGCCCGCGAAATGGCACGAAGCATGGGCATTCGGCCAACAATCCCGCGCACTCAGGGCAGACGCAGGACAAAAAAAGGGCAGCAGCCCGGGCGGAGGGGGGGGGACACCTCGGGCTGCTGCCGAGTGACATCCGTTGCACGGTCCGTACCGTGTAGAGTCAGACACGATACGAGCATTTAGAGAACATTTGCGACCGGGCGCATTGCAACTTTGCAATGCGCCTTTCGAATCAGAAAGACCACTCCTTCTAAGTCAGCGATACGCAAAACCGCCAAAACCTCGACCAATCCAGGGCGAGTCTCTAAGGTGCGGGCCCCTTCTGCTGGCGGAGTGCCGGCGCGCGGAGCCCCTCCCAAGTGACAGCGACCCGAACGACTCTCGTTTCTCTGTGCCTGCTCGCTGCGAGCTGCCAGACGAAGACTCAGCCTCCTGCCCCGGCCGTGACCGCCTCGGGTTCCCCACCGGCCAGTGGCAGTGCCGCAACGAGCGCCGCGCTGCCGGTCGCCAGCGCGGCGCCGGTGCCCCCCAGCCCGGCCACACCGCGCAACGTGTTGCTGCTGACGATCGACAGCTTGCGTGCGGACATGCCGTGGACCGGTTACTCGCGGGCTATCGCGCCAAACCTGACCAAGCTCGCTGACGAGAGCGTGGTCTACACCAACGAGTACGCGCTCTCGAGCTACACCGCGAAGAGCGTGGCTGGCTTCTTGTCGAGCCGCTACCCGTCCACTCTGTATCGAAGCGGCTACTTTTTCGCGAGCTACCCCAAGTCTGACACCTTTCTGGCCGAGGTTCTCTCGGCGCATGGTGTCGTAACCACAGGCTGGCACGGGCACTTGTACTTCCGGGGTGTGGGCCTGGATCAAGGCTTCAACACTTGGCAATTTGTGCCCGGCATCATCTTCGATCCCGAGACTGACAACTCGATCACCAGCCAGCTGATGACCGAGCTCGGCATCAAGCTGCTCCGCAAGCCCGAAAACACCGGCAAACAGTTCTTCGCCTGGGCCCACTACATGGACCCGCACGACCAATACAACAAGCACCCGGAGTGCCCCGACTTCGGCAACAAGAACCGGGATCGCTACGATTGTGAGGTCTTTTATACCGATCTCTGGCTCGGAAAATTGCTCGATTTTGCGCGGGCACAACCCTGGTGGAAAGACACGGTCTTGATCATCAGTGCGGATCACGGCGAGGCCTTCGGTGAGCATGGCTTCTACAAGCACGCCTTCGAGATCTGGGACGTGCTCACGCGCGTGCCGATGCTGATCTCGGGACCCGGCATCAAGCCCAAGCGCATCACCGAGCGCCGCTCACACATCGATCTGGCGCCCACGATCCTGGATCTGATGGGCGTGCCGCCAGAGCCCGAGTTCATGGGTAAGAGCTTCGTGCCCGAGTTGTTTGGCGCGACGCCCGACAACCGCGAGCCGATCTTGAGCGAGCTCACGGAGGATTCGCACAACCCGCCGCGCCGCGCGGTGATTCAAGGCAACTACAAGCTCATCG
>DATCFJ010000436.1:0-2297 GCA_036509605.1 Polyangiaceae bacterium
CTGGAGCGTGAAGTCTGAACCGACCGGCACTGCGTTCACTGCGGACTTGGCCGTGCCGTAGTCCTTGCGGGCGTAAAAAGCCTTGGCGCGCGCGTACGCGAGCGACCCCGATTTGTCGGTTTGCGGCAAGGCGTCTAGCCGCGCGAAGACGTAATCGAGGCTTCCTAGGTCGTCCGTCCGGAGCGCGATGTCCACGAGGCGACTCAACGCTCGCCCAACGTATTCCCCGTACGACTGGTGCGCCGCGTGATCGAGGACCTCGCGATAGTGCCTCCGCGACGAAAGGTACTGTTTCGATTGGAAATACGCTTCGCCAATCAAGAAGGAGGCGTCCGCATAGTCCGTCTCGGACGCCTTGCCCTGGCGGCTTAGCTCCAGCACCTTGCTGAGAGAGTTGATGGCGCCGTCGTAGTTCTTGGCGTGCAGCAACATGTCGGCAGTTGCGATGCGCACTGCCGGAGTCACCGGTGGCTCGGCGAACTTGGATTTCGGCGGGGGCTTGCCGATGTCGGACTCGACGCTTTGAATCGCGGTCGTGGCGCGCCCCTGAGCCTCTGAAGTGCTCAGCGCGTAGCTCGAGCGCGCAAAAAACAAAGCCAAGCCGACCGCGGCGAATGTACCGCTCCGGAGCGGTCGCTTGCTCATCACTTGGCTCCTGTGCCTACCGAGACGCCGACGCTTGCGGAACCGGGAGCCGCCGCAGGTGCGGGCGCGGGGGCCGAGTCAGTGGCCACCCCGGAGTGAATGTTTTCAGTGAAGCGGATCGCCGGACGGTCGGTTAGGTCCGTCGTCACGTCGCCCTTTTCCCAGGCGATCACGTCGAGCTTCAACGTCTTGCCTTCAGAGATGGTGAAGGAGTGACTCGACGGGACCTTGAACTTGTAACCCTTCAGGTACGAGAACACGCCGTAGCCGTTGCCTCGCAACTGCAGAACGATTTGAACGGTGTGGTCACCCGGCGGGATCGAGCCGATGAAGATCGGAATCTGTTTTTGGCTCGCCAGAGCGCTGTCGTCGGACTCGTCCTGCTTGTTGTACTGAACCGCGCCGTCGAGCACGAAAAGCGCGCCCGTCAGGCGAAACGCGCTGCTCAGGTCGTTGACGAAGTTGATTTCGGCGCGCGCTCCGCCGGCGCCGCCGGACAGGATGGTGTCACTCAGCAAGCTCAGCCGCGTGTGGCTGCGTCGAATCTGTTCCTTGAGCTCGTCGATGTGCTGCTCTAGGTCGCGCAAGCGCACCACGTAGGTGGAGCCATCGATGGGAGCCGCGGCAGCACCCGAGGCCGCAGTTGCCGCGGGCGCAGCCGCTGCGGCGGCCGGCGCAGCAGGCGCTGCACTCGCCGCCGCAGGCGCGGTCGCGATCGCACTCGGTGTCGCGCCCGTTCCCGCGGGCTTCGCGCTTGCCGCCGTAACGGCGCTACCCTTCGCAGCGCCGCTCGCTGGCGTCTGCGCGCCGGCCACGGCCGCTAACGAAATAAATCCCGCGAAAGCGGTGAACCACAAGGCTTTGCTAAGGCGCATCAATACCCTCTCCAGATTGAGGATCAGCAGGGAAGTTCCGGTCCTTCCCTGACACCGAGACTCGAGCAGCGACATTGGAGCCCCAAGCTCCAGCGCGGCATCTTCCTCTGCCGGAGCCTTCCCGCCAAGTCGGATTTTTCATATCCCTCCCGCGGGGTTGCGACGGCGGGCTTTCGTGAAGGGGGGCTCCCAACCCGAGTGGTCACTGGCGGGGACAATGGCCACACTAGGCCGGCGAGCTGGGCGGCGACGGCGCGAGCCACCGGCCCTCCCTCAGGCTTCATTGGTCGGCCAACCGCCCTGCGGCGCTCGGGAGAACGCTTCGGGCGGCAGCCGACCACCCGGACTGCTCGGCAAAATGCTGTGTCTTGCGGGAAACAGGGGCCGAGCGTTACGGTTGAGGCACCGGATAGGACCGCAGATCGAACGCCGCCATGGGACGTACAAGTTGGGCGACCGCCCTAGCCTCTGAGAGAGGCCTCATCCCAAGCAACGAGCGCGCTGCCGTCAGCCGGCGAGAGTGAAATCCCGAATGGCGGCCGTGCAGGGCGATGCAACGGACGAGATGCTCATGGTGCGCTACCAGCGAGGCGAACGTGCAGCGTTCGCGGAACTTGTGCGTCGACACAGCCGCCCCATCTATAATTTCGTGCTGCGCCAACTTCGCGTGCCGTCGGTCGCTGAGGATGTGACCCAGGACGTGTTCATGCGCTTGGTACAAAACGCCGCCGAGTTCAAACACGAAGCTCGCTTCCTCACCTGGCTCTACACCATCGC